>DDED01000016.1 GCA_002336035.1 Cellvibrionales bacterium UBA1963 | reverse complement strand
GAGCAAGAGTTAAGTGCGTGGACGCCGGTAGGGCGTATTGGCCAGCCAGAAGATATAGCTGCAGCTGTGTTGTACTTAGCCTCGCCAGCATCAAGTTATATGACTGGGAAAATATTGGATGTAGACGGCGGAATGATTGTCGAGCGCTCATTAATGGAAGTCATGTCGACCGCAAAGCAATTATATGGCCATGAATAATAGAATGGTTAGAAATGACATTGAAGGTAAGAAAAGCTCAATGTTAATGCAATTTTTTGTCGCTGACAAACCGTGCTATCAGCTTTCCCTTCACTGTTACCCTCGGCAGTAAGTTCGCCGTTAATGTCTTGCCTTCGCTCTCGATAAAATCGGGTAGTTAATTTTATGGCATCGGTAATCCAGCATGCTTAAGTGTGTAGCTTAGCTAACGGTTAAGTGTCATCTATCGGCGTCTTGCAACACGTTGCTCGAAAATATTCGAGCGTATAGTTGCGAGCCAAAAGTTGCGTAAAGTTATTTTAGTTTAAAATTATTAAACGCAGTGGGGCAGCGCACTTTTCGAGCCAAACTGAGCATGGGCACAATGACCAAAAAATCAAACGGTTGTTCACCCTGAGTAATGTTACTTATGCTTAGGCGAACACGGCTGATTTCTTGGTAGCTGGGTAGGCTTGACCTTGGCCTACGGTGTGTATTTCATGAGTACACGCATCAGGCAGATATTACGTCTGCAGATGCGTGTCGCCACAAATATTTTCGCCCTAACAGTAAACGGAAGAATATAAAAAAAGCAGCTAAGCTAGTCTTAACAAAGCTGCAAGCTAAACTTTTTGGGGAAATTAAAGATCGCTAAAATTAAAAATTTTTATGAGAGTAAATCTTTTATTTTAACCACTCGTGTTTCTACAGGGGGGTACTCAGAAGCTCCAATCCATCGCCAGCACATAGTGCCGAGTAGATGACCGGCAGTATCTATCCAGTTAGGATCGCCTGGGTCTTGATGAGCAACAATGAGTCGAACACTACCGTCATCATTGTATGTGGCGGTATGCTTGTTCAGGGTGATTTGATGATAGCGATAATCCAATGATTCCATCCAATAGTTATCAAGCTGGAAATTCCATGTGCTGCACTGTGGAATGGTTTTCGCTTCAATGACTAAGGCCTCGTCTTCAGCAAGTTCCCAGTAACTGTGAAAATAAAAGATATTGGGATCGCCACCAATTGACTGGCAGTAGGCCTGATCTGCTGGCGGTAAGGTATTGATGTCTGGCTTGAAACTGGCAGACCAATCAGCGAATAAGTTCACGGTGCCGTTCATATATTGGCCGACTTGTTTTAGTCCATCATGCATTTGTTGCGCAGTGAAGGGCGTCGGTTTTTCATTAGTGCCAATGCGCGCTATAGTTAGATCGGCCGCTTTTTCTTGGCTGCGGTCTAAAAAAGTTTGCCGAATGTTAATTGACTTGGTGGCTGAAGTAAGTGGTAGCCAATTACCTTCGTGTTGGTTGACGCTAACAATGATTTCAAAACTACCGTCATCATTAACCGTCAATTCACCGTTATCAATAAAACCGTCTACAATCATTTTAGCGTTTGAACCATAGCTGCCCGAGATACTACTAAAGCTCAAATAAAAAACACTGTTGCGGTTGCCGGTAATTTTATAGTCGTAGTTGGGGTTGAGGCGACAGCCTTGATAAATATTATCAGGGTTGTCAGCGCCAAGTTTAACCATATGACCTAGGCTTTGCAGATCGGGAAATTCTTCATCAGAAAATTCCATAGTGGCATTTAAACTATTTCGTAATAATCGGGTTAAATAGCGGAATCCCTCGGCGCGATTAAATACGTCATCGGGGGTGTCGTCACGAGTTATAATGTCGGCTAATGATTTTAATTCATCGCAAAAATTACGCCAGGCTGTGCCGTCAATAACCGCTTTTTCGATGGGTGAGTGATCAGACATAGTGTGCTCCATTTTTTTAGTTATTAGTGCTATCGATAGAATTTATTGTATAGAAAAAACATTATACTAAGCTCTGCCTTGAATATTTGTAATTTTCTATGGCGTTTATCAGTCTGCAAGCCTGCCGTTATGGGTTGACGCTTCGCATGAGTGCTATCATGACTAAAATAAATGTAATAAGTGCACCTACTTCAATTAAAAGGCATCCATGCATCCATGATCGCGTTACACGACATTATCAGTCAGCAAGCTCTCGCACAGCCACGAGCACCGGCTATTCTCTGGCAGCAGCAGGTAATTACCTATGCCGAGTTGCAATACGGGATTGAGTCAGCAATACGGGCAGTGAGTGCGAACACCAAAAATGGTGATCGAATAGCGATACTGGCACTTAATAATCCTGAGTATATTGAATGTCTGTATGCGATTCCTGCAGCAGGTCGCATCTGTGTGCCGTTGAATACTCGTTTATCAATTAAAGCACTGGCAGAACAATTCGATGAACTTGAGATAAGTTTAGTCATAGGAGACTGCGATCTTATTAATCAGCTTCGACCTTGGTTAGCAGATCATGTGCAGGTGGTATTTTTTGCTGATTATCGGCAATGGTGTCGCCTGGCCCATGATGCCCCCGTCGAATCATCATGGGCCGCCACTTCGATCAGTGGTGATGATACTGCTTGGTTATTATTTACGTCAGGCACAACTGGCAAGGCAAAGGCGGCCAAGATTAGTCATCAATCATTATTATCGGCATTAGATTCTGCCAATCAAGGTCGGCCGGTATTGCCTGGTGATCGGTATCTTTATCCGTTTCCGTTATTTCATATTGCAGCGCATAATATTTTGCATCAGCATCAACAGGGTGCAGCAGTGGCTTTATTGCCTAGCTTTGATGCCGATTCGGTATTGGCTTTATCCCAGCAATATCAGATCACCACCTTATCATTGGCGCCGACCATGATGACATTATTGCTTGATTCCCCCCATTATCATCGCGATAAAATCGCGTCGGTTCGAGTGATTGGTTATGGTGCATCAGCCATTAGTCCCCGGCTATTAACCCGTGTGTTAAACGAAACCGATTGCGATTTATCACAGGGTTTTGGTATGACTGAGTTGTCGGGCAGTATTGCTTTTTTAAGTCCTGAGCAGCACCGGCAAGCGGCCACACGATCGCCTGAGTTATTGCAGTCTGTAGGACAGCTAGTCACCAATGTTGACTGTAAGATCGTTGATCAGTTCGGCGTTGAAGTTGCCAATGGCGAGGCAGGAGAAATTATTGTTCGAGGGCCTCAAGTCATCTCAAGTTACTGGAATAACCCCGTCGCTACTGCCGATGCGTTTAAGCATGGCTGGTTACACACTGGAGATATAGGACGCCTCGATAAGCGAGGAAATTTATTCATCGTCGATCGAAAAAAAGATATTATTATTAGCGGCGGTGAAAACATTGCTTCGCGCGAAGTAGAAGCGGCCATTAGTTTGCTTGATAATGTTAAACAAGTCGCTGTCGTTGGCATGGCAGATGAAAAGTGGGGCGAGCAAGTTTGTGCGCTCGTTGAAAGAACTAATCAACTTGATTTACAGCCAACCGAATCAGCAGTGATTCTTCAATGTCGAAACCAACTTGCTTCATATAAATCGCCAAAGCAGGTTGTATTTGATTGTCTACCAATAAACGCGAATGGTAAGATCGATAAGCAGTTGGTTAAAAGATTTTTTACTCACAAAAAAACGTAGTGCAAGCTTTGTGATATTTATGCAATAGCGCATGATTAAATTTTTTTTAAGGCAGAGGCTCTCTGTGTGTGGTTGGATTTTAGAAAATATTATTTGGGCGTCATTGCTGGTGGGTGGCATAGGTTGCATTGCATGCTTAGCCTTTGGCACTTATTGCGTGATCAATAAATTTATTTTTGATATTAATGAAAATAATAATGCGCGAATCAATTTATATGCCCGCTCTATTGGCTATGCTTTTCCATACTTCATGGTGTTAGTGATGGCGGGTGCGGGTTTTTGGTTACTGTATTTGCCGTTCTGTGGTTTTTAGTTAAGTCTTCTTGTTGTGACAAGGGGTGGTACCAAAGAGGTGAACTCCAGGCGCGCTCTTGAATTGTAGCTGGCACGTTATCGAGCAGCGGCCAGTCATTTCTTAGTGCGTCCCAGGTGGTCCAACGGCAACTCGGGTTTTCTAAAACTCGGGCATAATAAAAAATGGCTTGGTCTTTATTAAAAGATGGGTCTCTCCAAACGGTTGCTAGCTGTGTATTGCCTTTGTTCTTCTCGACACTGCAATTTGTTAGATCAACACCGGCATTATTGTTGGGGCAACGATGTGTGTTTGGGTTAGGAGACAATCCGTCTGAGCATGCGACATCAAAAACAGCTTCATTAAGCTCGCCCTTATCGTACCAGCCTTTAACAATTTGCAATCGTTGCAAGTTGTGTCCGTCTTTGTCTTTAAGAGCCCAAACATAAAGCGGCAAATTATTTTCAACAAGGTGCTCGCTATTGACAACATTGCCCATTGCGACCCCCTTTAGGTAAAGTTCTTGACTGGGTAAGCCCGTAGCTTTAATTGTTTTTGGATAATTACCAGCAAAAAGGCGAATAGCCATTTTGGGTCCGCTAGTGGCAAAGACCTCTTTGCGTTGCATGGCTTCAAAGAGTGCCGAGCGGCTATTTTCATGCGCCCATACGCCAGCCAAGCCAGAAGCGCCATAGAGACTGCTTTGGCTATTGATAAAACTGCCACCACGACGCGATTCTGCGGTGGCATCGACGCCCAGTTTTCCTGTGTAATTATCTTCCTCAACTGGTACGCTGGCATTGTGTGAATCGCTTGCGGCCAGCATGCCAAACTGAAAGGGATTAAACCCTTTTTCCTGTTGCAATGCTAAACCATTAAGATAGGCTTCTCTGACATAACTGCCGGATATTTTTCCTATGCGTTGACCGCCTAACAGTTCTTGCAATATTTCGAAGTCAGCCCATTCGTCATTTGGCGATAAGCTTGGGTGCGTTTCAGAAGTGCCTTTTATTTGGCTCATCTCAACAAGCGGTTCGTTTCGCATGCGTAGTTTAGCGTACTGTTCGCTGATGGGGTTGCCCCATGAGTCGTTTAAAGCAAACATGGTGCCATCACTGACATTACTATTATGCGGTATTGCTAAAACATCGCTACCATTGGCTCGTGCTTGCTCCATCCACTGCCATAGTGCTTCGGGCTTGTCTGAATCAAACGCTGAAAAAGGTAAGGCAGGTACGTCAGTCCCTTTGAAAATAATATTGCGGTGAAGATTCTGCGAGTTGGGGATGAGTGTCCATTCATAACCGACGAAGGTGGTGAACACTCCAGGCTCATTATATTTTTCTGCCAGCTCAACATAGCCTTGCCAAATCGGTGAGGTAATCGATTCGGCAGTGATTTCTGCTATTGCCTTAGGCGGTGTGCCACTGAGTGAAAAAAGAATTTTTTGCGTCGCTTTTTGATAGCGGACAGGGTCGCCACTTAAAATTTCTTTGCCATACCATGTATTGGCCAGTGGCCCTGTTGGGTTAGACAAGGCTGGCAGTATACCCATGTATTCAGCATGGTCAGTCACTGCCATAAAGTCGAGCGGCGAACGGTTGCTGATTTTAATACCGCTTATGTGATTAATGCTTTGTCCTTTGGCATAGCGGTAGGCATCTTCGGGACTGCTTCGCACGCCCGTGATGTAGGCGTCTGGTGAGTTACTGCTATGAACATGCAGTTCGCCAAAAAAAGGCAGGGTCGCATAATGATCAATGTTTGTTGTTGGGTAGGAATCGGTCGATTGAGGGTTAGCTTTCGTGTCAGCTGTCGTGAGTTCACTTTTTTGGGTAGGTAAAGTCATCTGACTTTTATCAGAAGTGTTATTGTCGCAACTTGATAGCGCACACACTGACCCAGCAATCACCGCTAGGGTGACGGTATTCCTAAGTTTGTTGCGTATTGTCACGCCGTCACCCCGCCTGCTCATGTGGTTTTATGCTTGCGTTAAACCTGTCGCGTCTTTCCTTCCCAATAGGGATCGCGCAAGCGACGTTTATATAACTTACCGTTGGGGTCACGAGGTAACTCGTCGAGATAATCAATAGAACGCGGTAATTTCATTTTTGCAATACGACCAGCAAGGTATTCAATGATTTCATCGGTCAATGCTTGGTCGCCGATCACGCCATCTGCCGGTTGGACCACCGCTTTGATTTCTTCGCCCCAGTCAGCATTGGGAATGCCAAAGACCGTACAATCAGTTACTTTTTCATGCAAAATCAATTCATTTTCTATTTCGGCGGGATAAATATTCGCGCCACCAGAAATAATCATATCGATTTTTCTATCCGATAAAAATAAATAGCCCTCTTCGTTTAAGTAACCGACATCACCGACAGTAAAATAATTCCCTAAGCGCTCTTTTTGGGTTTTTGCTTTATCGCCCTTGTATTCAAATCGCATATTTTCAGAGAGCAACATATAAATCGTACCGACATCACCTGCTGGCAATTCGTCGCCGTCATCGTTAAATATCTTTACTTCTGCGCTGGGCCAGGCACGACCGACTGTGCCCGGATATTGCATCCATTCATCAGGAGTTACCAGTGTTCCGCCACCTTCGGTGGCCGCGTAGTATTCATAGATCGATGGCCCCCACCACTCGATCATTGAGCGCTTTATTTCTATCGGGCAAGGGGCTGCTGCGTGAATCATGTGCCGTGTCGATGAACAGTCATATTTGTCACGTGTGGCTTGTGGCAGTTTTAATGAGCGGACAAATTGAGTTGGCACCATATGGCTGGTTGTGACTTTGTACTTGTCGATGAGATAGAGCATACCTTCGGCATCCCATTTTTCCATCATGACTACCGAGTGTCCTAAGTGCAATGAATTGGTGGTCCAAATTAAGACCGCTGTATGATAGAGCGGTGAGCCTGTGAAGTGAACGTTATTTTCATGGGCTTGAATACCAAACATCATCATGAACATCGCATTTAACTCGCCCATCGTGTTTGGGTCTATTCCAGCGAGTGCACGCTTAACCCCTTTGGGACGTCCGGTCGTGCCAGAGGTGTAGTTCATGGTAGAGCCGGCCGTCAGATTGTCAGGCATGGTGGTTGGTTGCACCGTTAAAAAGTCTGCAAGTGATGAGAACCCATCTACATCGCCAATTGAAAAGGCTGCTTGCATAGGGAATTTCGCTTCCTTCACGGCCAGTTTTGGCGCATCGCCAATTGTCGCGTGTGAGAAAAAAGCTTTGGCTTCAGAATCTTCAAGGATGTATGCAACCTCAGGGCCGGCCAAGTGCCAGTTGATGGGCACAAAATAAAAGCCTGCCGACGCGCAAGCCAAATAAGCCACTAAAAAGTCTTTGCAGTTAGGCATCATCACTGCAATGGTGTCACCGGGTTCAACCCCGAGTGTTCGCAGCCCATGAACCATTTGATTAGACTCTGCTAGTAATTGCCCACGGCTATAAACAACTTCGTTCGGGTCTATTAATGCTGTTGCCTCAGGGTCAGCCTGCGCTAAGTTCCAAAAACCAAGATCACTCATATTATTATCCTCATATTCGATTTGTTTACCCATAACGTTACTTGCCCGTGCTCAGTTGATCTTTCGCGCGGTAAGTTTAAGGGTATATTGTTTTAGCCAATGTTTTATGCCGGCAGGTTAACTGTTTTGTATTCTAAAAACACTTGCAACCCTTCGGGTCCAAGCTCTCGGCCTAAGCCTGACTTTTTATACCCACCAAATGGACTGCCAAAGTCCATTGCAAAGCCATTAATCGTGTAAGTGCCGGTGCGAACTTGACGAGCAATGTCGACACCGTGATCGATATCTCGTGTCCATACTGAGCCAGATAAGCCATAGTCTGATTGGTTGGCTATTTTAATGGCATCAGCCTCATCTTGATAAGGTATGACCACAATTACAGGCCCAAAAATTTCTTCTTGCGCGATTCGCATTGAGTTATTTACATTAGCAAAGACTGTAGGTTCAACAAACCAGCCTTTATCGAATCCTTTGGGACGACCACCGCCCGTCGCTATAATAGCACCTTCTTCTAAGCCAATTTTAATATAACCTTCAACACGATCACGTTGGCGTTCGGCAAACAATGGTCCAATCTGAGTAGTCACTTCCATGGGGTCACCCACCACCATGTTCGAGACCGCTTCGGCCAGTTGGTCGACGATGGCTTGATAGTTTGATTGTGGCGCTAAGATTCGCGTTTGAGATGCGCAGGCTTGGCCATTATTCATAAAAGCGCCGGGTAAAATATTAGGGATAGTTGTGTCTAGGTCAGCATCCTCTAAAATAATTGCAGCTGACTTACCGCCTAATTCAAGTGAGCATCGCTTTATGTGTTCGCCACAAATAGCGCCAATTTTACTGCCAGCCACTGTGCTGCCTGTGAAAGAGACTTTATCGATGCCAGGATGGCTCACTAAATATTGGCTGACTTCGCGGTCAGCAGGCAAGATATTTATAACGCCAGCAGGGATGTCCGTTTGTGCAACCAGTTCAGCCAATAAAAATGCATTGATTGGCGTCTCTGGGGCGGGCTTAATAATCGCAGAACAACCGGCTATAAGGGCCGGCGCTAATTTACTCATGATCGTGAATAGCGGCACATTCCAAGGTGTGACTAGAGCCACCACACCAACTGGTTCGCGAAATACCTTCACAGGATTGAGGAGACCTTGACGCGTTTCTTCAAAGGGGAACGTTTCGGCGAGTTCAATGTAGTAGTCAAGGACCATGATGGGTGCAAACGCTTGACCGCCTGGAGAGAAGCTCATGGGGCTGCCCATTTCAGCGGTAACAGTGGCGGCAATCTCTTCTGCTTTTCCCTTTAACAGCTCAGATAATTGAGACATGCACTTTGCGCGTTCCGTCGCCGACATTCTAGGCCATGGTCCGTTATCAAAAGCGTCTCTTGCGGCATTAACAGCAAGATCCATATCGGCTTCTTTCGCTTCAGGAACACTCGCAATTTCTTCCTCAGTGAATGGATTGATAACTTTCAATCGGTCATTCGAAGACGGTTTTACCCATTCATTACCAATATAAAATTCGTTGTAGCTTTTCATGCTTTATCCCTATTGATCTGGCTAAGATAATCAGTTTATAAACCTAGATCATACAATAAAAAACAGACAATAGAGCGGCAATGAATTATCTTTCATTGTAGACTGGCTATTACACGCTAGATTGTTGAAATGGCGGCCATGAGACTGATGACAAGTTGGGCAATTCTGCTTTTATGGTGGTTTAGATTATCATAGACGATAAAAAAAACGTGTAAATTAATCAGTCGGTTGATTAGTCAATAACATGTTTGAATAAAATAAGTTAATTTAAAATAAAATTAATCTAACGCTAGATATAAGGGTGTGTATTTGTTTACTGGTTTCAATGTAATTGCTCGCTAATGTCATGTTAGCTGGATCTACCAGTTGAAACTGGTGTCGTAGGT
>DDED01000080.1:10960-11242 GCA_002336035.1 Cellvibrionales bacterium UBA1963 | reverse complement strand
GCAAAATAGATCGTTCTGAAGAAATAAATATTGGCTATTTCGCGCAGTATCAGCTTGATCAACTAAGGCTAGATGACAGCCCTTTAAGCCATTTAAGCAGACTGTATTCCAATCTTAGTGAAGCAGAATTACGACGCTTTTTGGGCGGCTTTGGTTTTGCTGGCAAACAGGCTTTATCTTTAATTAAGCCAATGTCAGGCGGTGAAAAGGCGCGACTGGTCTTAGCGACCTTAGTACTTAAAAAACCGAATCTTTTACTGCTTGATGAGCCAACGAATCATC
>DDED01000080.1:8073-10653 GCA_002336035.1 Cellvibrionales bacterium UBA1963 | reverse complement strand
GCTTGATGAGCCAACGAATCATCTCGATTTAGAAATGAGGCACGCTTTAAACGTTGCGCTTCAAAGCTATGAGGGTGCTTTATTAGTCATTTCACATGATCGTCATTTATTGCAAACGGTTACCGACGAACTTTGGATAGTGGCAAAAGGCCTTGTTTCTGACTATGAAGGTGATCTTGATCAATATGCGAAATGGCTGTTAAAGAGCCGTGAGCAAGACAATTCGGTGCAAAACGAATTATCAAAAAACTTGCCAAACGGACATGTTCTAACCGAAGATGTTACTAACAATGAAACCTCCACGGACAAGAAAAACAAAAAACGCCAGGCCGCTGAGTTACGCACAAAATTAAAACCCTTAACACAAAAAAGCCAAAATATTGAACTCAAGCTATCTGAGCATGAGGCTGAATTAAAAAGCATCGAAAATGAATTACTGGAACCGTCAACATATCATGATGAAAATAAAAAATATTTAGCCAGCTGTATACACCAGCAAGGAAAATTAAAATCGTGGGTCACCCAACTTGAGTCAGAATGGCTAGAGATTAATGAACAAATCGAAAGAACTCAGCAAGAATAGAAGTATTGCATGAAACCCCTAGGAAATAATTATGAATGAAGTGAATCGTATAGATTGTAAGAAAGCATCAGAGATCTCTCTTCAACATGGCAGTCAAATAATAGACATCAGAGATGAGGAAAGCTATCTCTCAGGCCATATTGCTGGTGCTATTCATATTGATAACAGCTCGCTCAATCAGTTTATGACCTCATCAGATCCTACTCAGCCACTGCTGATTTATTGTTATCACGGCAATTCGAGTCAGCAAGCTGCCCAGTACTTCATTGAGAAAGGCTTTGAGCAGGTATATTCAGTTGATGGCGGTTTTGAACAATGGAAAAAAACAGCGCCACCGGCAATATAAAACACTAAGATGAAGCAAGCCTTGAAGCCATCATGGCAGCAATAAAGCCAACCACGATAGCGACCATAGCGACTATTTCATGGGTCAGAGCCGAGGCCTGATCTTCAGTACCCCCAGAAAAAAGAAACACGACGTTAAACGTGAAATACATTAATAAAATATAGCAATACCAGATGTAACTGCGTTTTTTACCCTGGCAAATACCCCTAATGATGAGCAATAAACCAGAGCTAATTAACAACCAAAGTACCAACATTGGCGCCAATTCCTTTGGCCCAAAAGTGATACAGCCATATAACATTACGAATAACAACGTGAAATAACTCACTACAGAAAGAAAATGATAGAACGGATAACTGGGCTTAATTGACATATTTTATGGTTTCCTAATCTTTGTTGCTAAACGAGCGACTCTAGCACCCAAGGCTTTACAGAGCTCTGACTCATCAAAGCTTATGACGGAGGGTTGATCGTTGACAATCACATGGGAAGCACCGTATGGCGTTCCACCCGTTACAGTATCATGCAAGGAAGGCAAATTATAAGGAAGGCCAACGCCAATCATGCCGTGATGCATCAAAGGAATTAACATGCTCAATAACGTCATTTCATTACCTCCGTGCATGCTTCCTGTGGAGGTAAAAACAGCTGCAGGCTTATCAATAAGGCTGCCACTGAGCCATAAGCTGCTTGTCTGATCAAGAAAAAACTTTAACGGGGCTGCCATATTACCAAAACGGGTTGGGCTACCTAAAATAAGACCGCTGCAGTTTCTAAGCTCGTCTTCGCTGCAATAAAGGGGGCCAGACTCTGGTATCTCGGGCATGTTCAAACCTTCAAGGCTATCGCTGATGGGCGCCACGGTCCTGAGCATTGCTCTTTGCCCCGCCATGCCATTTACACCTTCGCCTATTAGTTCAGCCATATCAGCAGTCGCCCCGTTGCGACTATAATATAGAATCAAAATATAACTATCACTCATATCATCTTTTTCCTAATGAATCAGGGAAAGAACATTTTCTGGGGGTCGTCCCAAAACAGCCCGCTTGCCAGAAACGACAATAGGCCGCTCTATCAGCTTTGGATGCTTAACCATCAAATTCAACACATCTTGATCTGTCAGTTCAAACGGTTTGATTTTTTCTTTATAGATACTTTCGCCTTTACGAAGCAGATCACTGACCTGAAATTTTAACTTCATTAAAATCGCGTTAATCTCAGAAACAGACAGCGGATTGTCAAGGTAGAGAATGATTTCAGGTGTAATACCATTATTCTTCAAAATCTCCAGAGTCTGACGGGACTTTGAACATTTAGGATTATGGAAAATAGTGTATTTTGGTAACGTCATATACGATCCATTGACTGCTTGAACGATGATAGCTGTTTCTATTATCTCAAAATTATACAATAATTAGTCTATTGAAGGCTTGCATGATAAAAAATTGTTTAACTAAAGTATCTTTATAGGTTGTATATTATGATCGCACATACCCGTCTCTTTCACCTTCTCTGCTTTGCCTCAATGATGCTAGCTTTATCAGCATGTCAGGATGATCAAAAACCAGAAGAATTTTCACTTTCGAGCTACGCTGGTCAGTGGTTAGTCATCAATTATTGGGCTGAATGGTGCGCACCTTGTATTAAAGAA
>DDED01000080.1:0-7759 GCA_002336035.1 Cellvibrionales bacterium UBA1963 | reverse complement strand
GTGCGCACCTTGTATTAAAGAAATCCCTGAACTCAACAAACTCAATGAGACATTCGCTAATCAGTTAACCGTAGTTGCCGTTAATTTCGACGGTGTTAAAGGTGAAAAACTATCCGTACTTGGCAATAAAATGGGGATTAAATTCCACCAAATTGAAAATGATCCTGCCGATTTATTGCGTTTAGCTCGACCAATGTCACTTCCAACGACGTACTTATTCGACCCTGAAGGGCAGTTGGCTTTTAAATTAGTAGGACCACAAACAGCTGAATCACTGGTCGATAAAATGGGAATTCACTATCAGTAACTCATTATGATATGGCACCGTTCAGGCGTGGATCTTAAGAAGAGCCATTTCTCTGCATAAGAGCTATCACAGTGAATCCGTGTTGATTGCACATTTTTATCGATTTTTGTCATGACAGAGGTTTTTCAACTATACTCAGAGGTGATCTAGAATTGACAAAAGATTTATCCATCCGATTCAACCTGCATTAGGCTAATAGCTCAATTCATTATGGTAAAAAAGATACCCTCAAAGGCCGATTTAAGAGACGAGCTTGATGCGCAGCTCGATAAGTTCTTAGACAAAGGCAAAAATATTGCTCAGATACCCCGTGGTGTCAGTAGTCGTGATGGTGCCAATAAACCGCTTAAAGCCGATACATGGCAGATGGAGTCAGAAAAAACAGAATGGACATTTTTACCTGAAGTGGTTGACTCACTTGAGAAAAGACGACAAGTAAAAACGATCAAGCGCGAAAAACAAAGTAGGCCAAAGCGGAAATTAATCTACGATGATTTTGGTGAACCGCTTCGCTGGATTTGGACCGAAGACTAAAATATTAGCCTATAATTTGATAACACGGTCGATAGTGCTGGCTATTAATTTTCATCCTACCAATAGCCACAAAATCTTCAAGAAGATCGTCAAGCGCTTTAAGCAACGCTGCATCGCCTGTGATTTGATAAGGACCATGGAGGTCAATCGCAGCAAGTCCCTCTGCCTTAACATTACCCGCCACCAAGCCAGAAAACATCGCTCTCATATTGACGGCTAAATCAAATGCCGATTGATTACGGTGTAAATTTAAATTGGCCATGTTTTCATGACTCGGAAAAAATGGCTGCTGCAACGCAAGCGGGACCGTTAACGACCAATTAAAAAAATAAGCATCTTTCGACCGCTGTCTTTGCGCCTTAACCTCAGCCATAGCTGAGCTCATCGATTGAGCAACAGATTCCGAATCATCTATAATTATCTGGTACAGTGAACGGACACCTTCACCTAGCAACAAAACAATAAACTGGTCAATTTTTTTGAAATAATTAGCTGACGTTGTTGGTGCAGTAAATATTAAGGGAATCGTTTGCCCAGTGTTACTTGGGTGCAAGAGTAATGCGAGCAGATAGAATATCTCTTCAGCGGTACCCACACCACCAGGAAAGACGATAATACCGTGACCAAAGCGAACAAAAGATTCAAGACGCTTTTCAATATCAGGTAAAATAACCAATTCGTTCACTAGAGGATTCGGTGATTCAGCGGCGATAATGCCCGGTTCAGACAAGCCTACATAACGCCCTGCTGCATTACGTTGTTTTGCGTGTGCAACAGCAGCGCCTTTCATTGGGCCTTTCATTGCGCCAGGTCCGCAACCAGTACAAATATTTAAGCCACGTAACCCTAATTGATAACCAATATTTTTAGTGTAATCATACTCCTCACGAGCAATAGAATGGCCACCCCAACAAACAATAAGTGAGGGGTCTTGTTGAGGAATTAAAACACCTGCATTGCGCAATATATTAAACACAGTATCAGTGTTTTTGTCAGCAGAATTACTGTCTAGATCATGCGTCTTGTAAAGCACCGCATGAATAAAAACAATGTCTCGAAGCACTGCAAATAAATGCTCTTTAATACCTTTGATCATTTGACCATCAACAAATGCTTGGCTCGGTGAATTGACTAATTCCAGCTTAATACCTCGCTCCTGCTGAATGACTTTAATATCAAAATCACTATGAAGCTTGGTCAGTTCACTCACGCTATCGATCTCACTGCCACTGTTTAACACCGCCAGCGAACACTGTTTAAATATCTCATACAGCTCACTCTGACTTCCGTCGTATAGGTATGAGATTTCTTTTTGGGAAAGTGTTTGTAAGCTGTTGCCAGGGCTGACAGAAATAAAGAGCGTAGAATTATCCACAGTTGAACGCATCACCATGACCTCAAGAAAGACAGTAAAAAGAATTTACAGCATATTATGGCATCATATCGGTTTGATCGGATCCTTCTACCAGCGGTATGGCTAAATCTTCTTGGCTAATACTCAGACTTAATAATATATTTGCAGCAACAAACACCGATGAATAAGTGCCAACCAATACACCAATAATGAGGCCAGTAGCAAAACCATGAATAATTTCTCCGCCGAAAAAAAACAGAGAAAATAAAACCAATAAGGTGGTGGCAGACGTCATAATTGTTCTGCCTAAAGTTTGATTTAATGAACGATTGATAATATCCAATGACGTAGATTTGCGTACTATCCGAAAATTTTCTCGAATCCGATCCGAAACAACAATCGTGTCATTTAATGAGTAACCTATTACGGCCAATAAGGCCGCTAATACGGTTAAATCAAAATCCCATTGAAAGATAGAGAAAAGCCCTAGCGTGATCACTACGTCGTGAATAAGCGCAACAACGGCTGCAATAGAGAATTTATATTGAAAGCGAAACGTCACGTATATCATGACACAAATTAAAGCCATCAATAACCCTAAACCACCCTGCTCACGTAACTCTTCACCGACTTGCGGGCCTACAAATTCAATTCGATGAAGATCAATCTCACCGTCAAAGTCCTGCTTTAACGTAGCCAGTATTTCATCGCCTAACTGACTGCTTTTACTTTGAGGGAGCCTGACTAAAACATCCTCTTCTGAACCAAAATTTATCACCAATGCATTATTGTAATCAGCTGCGTCTAGCTGCTTACGAATGGCACTTAAATCGGCTTTTTGACTGTACGAAACCTCAACTAAGGTACCACCCGTGAAGTCTAAGCCAAGCTTTAGACCGTTCGTTGACAAAGAAAGAATTGACGCAAAAACAAGGCATATTGAGAAAATTTGAGCCCAGCGTCGGTAAGCCATAAACTTGAATGTTGTGAGTGAAGCCATGAATAAACCCTTATTACAAAATGCGGCATGAAAAATGCCTTCAATGAGCTTTATAGCGCAAGCTTTTTCACTGATCGACCGCCATAAATTAAGTTGATAATTGAACGTGTACCCATGATAGCTGTAAACATGGATGTTAAAATACCTATCGACAATGTGATAGCAAAGCCTTTAATGGGCCCAGTGCCTACGGCATAAAGAATCACTGCTGCCAACAACGTCGTTAAATTCGCGTCTAATATGGTTAAAAATGCGCGCTCAAAACCCGTATGAATAGCCATTGCAGGTGAGAGTCCACTCGTCAACTCTTCGCGAATACGAGAAAAGATTAATACATTTGCATCGACAGCCATACCGACGGTTAGGACAATACCAGCGATGCCCGGCAAGGTCAGAGTCGCAGAGAGCATAGACATAATCGCAATAATTAATAATAAATTCATAGACAATGCAATATTGGCTGCAAGTCCAAAGACGCGGTAAAAAAGCACCATGAAAAACAATACCAAGCTAAAGCCAATCACGACAGACTTAACGCCCAATGCGATATTTTCTGCTCCCAAAGACGGCCCAATTGTCCGCTCCTCAACGAATTCCATTGGCGCAGCGAGAGCTCCAGCTCTAAGCAGCAACGCCAACTCTGCCGCTTCTGACTGGCTGTCAATACCGGTAATACGAAAGCTTGCCCCAAGTGGAGATTGAATTGTAGCAAGACTTATCACACGACGTTGATTATAGCGTTCGTAAACAGGTTCAAGTTTATTATCGGCATTTAATTGAGAGCCGATCTTTCTAGTTTTTCGTTCGATAAAAAGCACAGCCATTTTCCGCTGAACAGCATGGCGAGTTATGCGATGCATTAACTTACCGCCCTCTGCATCGAGATTAATATTAACTTGTGGCCTTGAGTTTTCATCAAAACCAAATTGAGCACCGGCGACGCTTTCACCCGAAACTATAATATCTCGCTCTATTTCAACCGTTGTGTCTTCAAATGAAACGGTCTCTCGGTTAAAACTGCTCGTATCGCCATTTACAGCTAAACGAAATTCTAGGTTGGCCGTTTTACCCAATATGCGCTTTGCTGTTGCTGTGTCTTGAACGCCGGGCAACTCAACAACAACACGGTTTCGACCTTGGCGCTGAACCAATGGCTCAGAAACACCAAGCTCATTCACTCGGTTACGAAGCGTAATAAGGTTTTGCCCTACGGCCTCGTCCTCCAAATTGATAATAGCTTGCTCACCAAGTTCAAGGGTCAGATAAAAAACACCGTCTTTTTCTGATTTATTCCGCGTCATTTCAGGCATGGATTTAAAAGCCAAAGACGACGCTTCATCTCGAAGCGCTTCAGTCTTAAATTTACCCGTGACAACATTGTCTTTTATTTGTACGATACCGCGAATTTTTTCTTTTCGAAGTAACGCCTTATAACTGGTTAAACTCGATCGAAGCCGTGTATCGATTGCTGCAAGCGTATCGACTTCCATCAAAAAATGAACACCACCGCTTAAATCAAGACCGAGCTTAAGGGGCCCTGCCCCTATCGACTTAAGCCAGTCAGGTGTGGTTGGCGCTAAATTTAAAGCAACGATATAATTATCACGACCCAAGGCATCCTGCAGTATTCTTTTAGCGGGCAATTGATCGCTCCTTGATAACAGTCTTATTTCTAACTTATTATCAACAATGGCAATCTGTTTAACAGCAATATTAGCCTGAATAAGTGAATCACTGGCAAGATTATAATCATCTTGATCCATGACGAGACTGCTACTTTCTCCTGAAATCTGAACAGCAGGATCGGGTGCGTATAAATTGGGTAACGAAAAAACGATTGCCATGATTAAAGCGAACAAAACGATGGCGTATTTCCATAATGAATATTGGTTCATAGTGACAATGTCGACTCTCTTTTATGATTAATTTAAGCGGTTTGTTATGCGCCATTAAAATAAGAAGATTAACAGTTAGTAACCGGGGCCTCAATGCATTCAATTCAATGAAGGACTCTCATACAGTCATAAGTGTAAGACATTTACGAGAAACGACAACCGTATTACTTATCTATTAGCTGACTTTTACCCTGGCATTTTGAAATAAACGCATCCAAGGTGAATCATCGCCCCAATCGTCAGGCGCCCATGAATGCTGAGCGCTACGAAAAACACGTTCTGGATGCGGCATCATAATCGTCACTCGACCATCATCGGAGCACACACCGGCGATACCATCAGGTGAGCCATTAGGGTTTGCTGGATAAGTTTCAGTTACGTGACCGTAATTATCCACATAACGCATAGCAACAGTGCCAGTATCGTTTGCATCACCGATGGCTTGTTCTGAAGAAAATTCAGCATGGCCTTCACCATGAGAGACGGCAATAGGCATTCTAGAGCCATCCATGTCTTGAAAAAATATTGAAGGACTTGGTTGTATTTCAACAAGAGCAAAACGGGCTTCAAAGCGTTCAGATTTATTTTGTACAAAATGAGGCCAAGCATCACTGCCAGGAATTATTTCTTTTAGGTTTGACAACATTTGACAACCATTACAAACACCTAAAGTAAAGCTGTCTTGGCGATGAAAGAATTCACGAAACATATCACGGGTTTTAGTATTAAAAAGAATCGATTTAGCCCATCCTTCTCCGGCACCCAAAACATCACCGTATGAGAAACCACCACAAGCAACAAGTCCAGCGAAATTAGCTAAGTCTGTGCGCCCTGAAAGAATATCAGACATGTGTACGTCAATGGCAATAAAACCAGCTCTATCAAAAGCCGCAGCCATTTCAACATGTGAATTAACTCCTTGCTCACGTAAAATAGCAATACGAGGATTGGATTCGTTAATCGCATCTTGAGCAATTAATTTTGCCACTATATCTTCATTAATGTCAAAAGTAAGAGTAGCATTTAGGCCTGGGTCTTCAGTATCAAATTTAACAGCATGCTCTTGCTCTGCGCATTCACTATTATCACGTAATGATTGCATTTTTAATGTGGTTTCTGCCCAAGTGGTTCGATAATAGGTACGTGAGTTTTCAAGCACTACGTTGTTGTTACGACTAAAGCGAATGGTATCTTCATTATTTAATTGGCCAATATCGTTGCAACAATCAACTACATTATATTCTGCAAATACGGCATATACTTCATCCATATCTTGTTGACGAACTTGAATTACAGCGCCCAACTCTTCATTAAATAATGTGGCTAAACTGTCTCCAGTTAACTGACTAAGATCTATATCTACGCCGGTGTGACCAGCAAACGCCATTTCAACTACCGTAGTAAATAAACCTCCGTCAGAACGGTCATGATAGGCAAGCAATTTTTGTTTAGCGACGAGAACTTGTATTGCATTGAAAAAACCTTTTAACAATTCAGGCTTATCTAAGTCAGGCGTTTCATTTCCTAATTGTTTATAAACTTGTGCTAAACATGAACCACCTAAGCGATTTTTACCCTGCGACAAATCGATTGCAATTAGCCTAGTTTCACCTTGGTCTGAGCGTAATTCTGGTGTCACTGTCTTGCGAATATCTTTAACTGCCCCAAAGGCAGTAATAACCAAAGAAAGAGGTGAAGTCACTGATTTATCCTCACCATTTTCTTGCCATTGGGTTTTCATCGACATAGAGTCTTTGCCTACAGGGATAGTTAGTCCTAACGCTGGACATAACTCTTCACCAATGGCTTTGACCGCTTCATATAAACCTGCATCTTCGCCAGGGTGACCTGCCGGTGACATCCAGTTAGCTGATAATTTTATACGATTTAAATCACCAATATCTGCACTGGCAATATTAGTCAAAGCTTCGGCAACGGCTAATCGTGCTGAAGCACCATAATTGAGTAAGGCAACAGGAGTGCGCTCACCAAGTGACATCGCTTCGCCATGATATGAGTCTAATGCGCAAGCGGTAACTCCACAATCAGCTACAGGAACCTGCCAAGGTCCTACCATTTGATCTCTGTTGACCATACCAGTAACACTTCGATCGCCAATAGTGATCAAGAAAGTTTTTTCAGCGACAGTTGGTAAGCGTAAAATGCGTTCGGCGGCATCGGCCAATGTAACATCAGTTAAATCTAAGCTGTTGAGAGGTGGTTGTTTACTTTCCACATTTTTAATGATTTTAGGTGTCTTGCCAAGCAGAACGTCAAGCGGAAAATCAATTGGTGTATTGAGTTTTTTATCTTCACTAAAATGCGCATCTGTTACCGTCAGATGTTCTTCCTCTGTAGCTCGACCTACCACAGCGAAGGGGGCTCGTTCGCGCACACATATCGCACTAAATTGAGCAAGTTGTTGATCAGAAACGGCTAATACATAACGTTCTTGTGATTCATTACACCAGATTTCATGCGGAGCCATACTTCGCTCATCATTGGGTACTTGACGAAGTTCAAAAATACCACCACGGCCACCATCAGCGACTAATTCAGGAAAAGCATTTGATAAACCACCCGCTCCAACATCATGAATAAATAGAATAGGGTTGTTGTCACCAAGCTGCCAACACTTATCAATAACTTCTTGGCAACGACGCTCCATT
>DDED01000106.1:5754-7547 GCA_002336035.1 Cellvibrionales bacterium UBA1963 | reverse complement strand
GAGATTTCAGTCCAATCGTAATCGTAATCATATGAATCAGCATCTGAATCATACTCACCGTAGGTCAAGGTGAAAATACTAATATCTGCAGATAAGGACATCACGTCGTAATCATAGTCACCAGTTTTGTTTTTGTCTTCGCCATCACTGTAAGCGAAGGACACTGGTCCCATGCCAAGGCTCAAGGTAAACTCCTCTTCACTATCCGCTGGAGTAGAGTATTCATAAGCCGTATAGCCAAGGCCTACACTAACGCCAGAAATCTCAGTTTCATAACCTAACGAAATATCATACTCCAAACTATTCGCAGTAGTGTTATCTGAAATCGTCCAAACACCGGCATAAAATCCATTCGCCGCATAATCAACCGAGGCGTACGCACCCGCATCACCTAACTCTGATCCACGATAAACATAATCCGATACCATGCCCACCGTCATACTCACTTCAGCAACCGCAGTGACGCTCACTAAGGTGATTGCCGTTGCTAATACAGACTGTTTTAAGATATTCATATTTTTTTTCTCCGATTGATTTGATTTGAATTAATTAAGAGACCACAAGAAAACTTGATCCCTGCGATAAAGGTCAGCATGGCTCATGCCAAAATTATTTTACTTATATAAAACAGCGTCTTAAAAAAATAAGGACACCGTACAGAAAATAAAGAATCGGGTTCTGCACCGAAATAAAGCGCAAAAGGTCTCTAATGGGGCATCTAATAAATAGACGTAATGCTTATTGTTAAGTGCATTCTTTGAATGGAGAAAATAACTTTTTATTGTTTGTGCGCGTTACTGCACACCTTAACCGTATGATGTTTTGTCTTTAACGAAAACAACATAAAAGACTTAACCATAAGCCAATCATTTTCAAACGATCCAGCCTGACCTATTCATCACAGGCATGGCATTAAGTCTTTCTAATGACTATTCAAATTATCAATATTTGATATCAGACTAAGCTTAAGACTGCCTCATTTAGCAGGGTAAAGGCCTTTAAACCAATGGTCCATGCAAAATCATGCTTGTCATTAAAAACCATATCTATTTTCATACGTTTTATAATGTGACTTGCTATGACACAATCAAAAATCACTTATAGACTGAACAAAAACACTTTTATAACGAACCGATTGGAGCCTGCATGAAAACGAGAATCACCGAATTATTTGGCATTGAACACCCTATTATTCAAGGGGGGATGCATTTTGTGGGCACGGCCGATTTAGCTGCAGCGGTTTCAAATGCGGGCGGATTGGGAATCATTACCGGCTTAACACAGGGCACACCTGAAAAATTAGCGGCTGAAATTAACCGCTGCCGAGAAATGACCAACAAACCCTTTGGCGTCAACATCACCTTTTTGCCCACACTCACGCCACCTGACTACCCCGGTTTATTCCAAGCCATTATCGACAGCGGTGTCAAAGCCGTGGAAACAGCCGGCAACAATCCTGCTAAATGGTTACCAATATTGAAAGAAGCCAATATCAAAGTCATTCATAAATGCACCGCGGTCCGTCATGCCTTGAAAGCCCAACAAATTGGCTGCGATGCGGCGTCAGTTGATGGTTTTGAATGCGGTGGGCACCCTGGCGAAGACGATATTCCTAACTTCATTTTATTGCCGCGGGCAGCGGACGAGTTAGACATTCCGTTTGTCGCGTCTGGCGGCATGGCCGATGGCCGAAGCTTAGTCGGCGCTTTAGCGATGGGCGCAGAAGGCATCAATATGGGCACACGCTTTATTGCCACGCAAGAGGCTCCTGTTCACAACAATGTCAAACAAGC
>DDED01000106.1:0-5433 GCA_002336035.1 Cellvibrionales bacterium UBA1963 | reverse complement strand
AAACAAGCCATTGTGCAAGCTTCTGAGCTCGACACTCGTCTGGTTATGCGGCCATTGCGAAACACTGAACGGGTGATGAATAACCCTGCCGTTGAACGCTTACTGGCCAAGGAAGCGGCACTGGGTGCTGACTTGAAGTTTGAAGATATCATCGATGAAGTCGCTGGTATTTACCCGCAGGTGATGATTGAAGGCAATCCTGATGCCGGTGCTTGGTCATGCGGTATGGTAGCAGGCTTAATCCACGATGTACCCACAGTACAGCAACTAATGGATAACATTATGAATGAAGCCAATGACTTAATTAATCAGCGTCTCAGACAATTTGCTAACAGTTAAACACATAGAAAATTTCTACTTCATGGCTTATGGGCGCGCTCACTGTGCACTCGATGAGCCATTCTTTTCTTATTCAATTATTTTATGGTGGTGAATCAAAGCGGCCTGTTCGCAAGGCGCCTTTCACACACAATACTTAAGCCGATGACAGCTTGGCGTGAATTGCACCATCGACCGGCAACAAAACACCGTTCACAAACGCCGCTTCATCTGACACCAAAAATAAAGCCGCATTGGCAATATCCTCAGCTGCACCTAAACGACCCACCGGCACATGCTCACACCATTCTTGGTAAGTCGATTTAGTATTCGTCTCCGTCTGCTTGGCATCAAGCGAATCGAGCCATGCTCGCAAGGAAGCCGTTTCAATAGGGCCCGGCGCAATCACATTAGCCCGAATACCTTGACTGCCGTATTCAACGGCTATGCTCCTCGCCAAACTCGTCAAACCAGCTTTCGCTGCTCCATAAGCGGCTAAGCCCGGTGAATAGTTAATGCCTGCACCTGAAGACGTGCACAAAATAGCACCGCTGTGTTGAGACAACATAATCGGCAATGCCGCTTTAATGCAGTAATGAACCGACCGAAAATTTAATGAATAAATAGCTTCGAATTCATCATCTGACACATCAACAAACGCAGCCGGCAAAGACCCACCCGCATTGCAAAATAAAATATCTAAACATCCCAAGGCCTGTCGGCTTTGCTCGACTAAACGTTCAACTTCTTGCTGCTGAGTCACATCAGCAACAATTACCTCAGCCTCACCACCCATGCCAGCAATTAAGGCCAACGTTTGATTTGCTAAATCTGCATTAATATCGTTAATGATGACTTTCGCCCCTTCTAGGGAAAACCTGAGTGCACTAGCACGGCCAATACCGGCACCCGCACCGGTCACTAAAGCCGTTTTATTTTGCAAACGATTTGCCATCTCATCCTCTCTAGAAACTGTCGCGTATGAAAAAAATTAAAGCTCACTGAATTTAACGACTTTGGCCTGCGGCAATTCTACCGATGAGCCTTTACCATCTAACCAGCGAAAGGTCATAAAGCCAAAATGATAACCGCTGGTATCGAGCCAGTTTGGATGACCAGGGTCTTGGTGGGCCACAACAAATTCAACGCTGCCATCAGCACCGTATTCAACCTCTGACAAAGTTAACGAGGTGGGTCGATGCAAATAGTCATGCGTTTCATGCCAGCGAGACTCAAGGGTTAAATTCCAATAACGAGTTTCAGGCGGTTGCGCGTTGATGACTAACGCTTCGTCATCGGCTAATTGATAACTGCCAATCATGTATAGATTATCTTCACCACTTATGGCTGAACCTAAACTTTCACTGGAGGTTTGAACAAATTGATTCGTCTCAGTTAATAATTCAGGCAATACGTATTTATGTAAGGTAGTCAGTTTTAAAAAGGCGTAACTGGTGCCGATTAAGCTATTGGCAATGGTCTGGTCAGACGGTGGCGCATAGACGGGCTTGTCACCCAACACATCAATAGTAAGCGTAGCTTGCTCGGTGAGCATTCGGTCGGCCATGTATTGACGAACCAAAATACCCGAGGCATCGTCTGGTATCTGAATCCAGTTAGCCGGTAGACCATTATTACCATAAGCGTTTATGTCAGGCTCATCTTTACTTAGCAGTAAAGTAAAGTGACCCTCAGCGTCGCGATTTAATTGCTGGTCATTAATATAACCCACACCACGCCGTTCGGTCATACCCAAGCCGCCCGTAATGGTAAAGCTTAGGTAGTCATCACTACGATGCTTACCGCGAATAATATAATCATACTGGCCATTGATTTGCACATTGTGGTATTCGGCATCAGGATTATCGCCCCCTACTTTTCGCACGTCAGTATCCATGCGTTGAAAATGGGGTAATCGCGGATTGGCATCTGCCGCTACCACTGTACTCATTGACACGACGCGCAATAACCAACGCATGCCCTCAATCGCCTCTTGCTCAGTCTGCGCCTCATTGAGTACCATTTGATGGGTGCTATCGAGCAAATCTTTAAAGTCTTCAAAGGCTTGATTAGACTTTAAGCCTGCATAATCAGTCGATGCACTGCCGCCTAGGCTGCTTATAGTCGCTATTAAAGCGGCGCCTCTAGGTAACTGCAAACCCATCACGATACCTATCAGCAACACCAACACTAAAGCAATAATTTTTTTTATCATGATTTTTTCCTTTTTTTATTAGTCGGTCATTTAACAGCAGAAATAGACTCACAGTAATAATAAAATAAACTCATTACGGCTATTGTTAGCCTATGATAACCACTTTAATAAGCCGCTACCTTTAACTTCAATCAATCTTTGAGAATAGCCTGGCCGTATACGACAATCGCTGATCAAATTATCTTAATTACTAGGCAATACAATGCGTTAAGTACTCCTAAAGATTTACATTCGTTAATGGCTAACGACCTAAAGTCAGCTACACTGGTTTTTATCAACCCAATCTAAAATAACCTAGCCATTCATCAATAAGGTATGCGACTTATGAGCAATAATCGCCATTTGATTGAACAGTACTTTGCTTCACTCACGGGGCAAAGTGACACACCGATTAGTGATTACTTTGACAGCGATATTATCTGGCACCTGCCACCGGCTCACCCGTTTGGCGGCCCGTTTATTGGTTTGAGTGCGGTGCTAGAGATGCTGGGCAAAGGCAGTCACTTATTTCGTTTTGAAACGATAACTATTGACCGTCGCGCCACAATCGTCGAAGACGACAATGCCGCCGTTCACTTTATACTGAATGCAAAAATGCACGATGACCGCGACTACTGCAATGAATATTTATTTCGCTTTCAATGCCAAGACGGCAAGATCAGTCAGGTTTGGGAGAGTATGGATACCTACTATCAATACCAAGCCGGCATGTTTAATTAATACCAATCAAACATGGCAAGTGTATTTTACCTGTAGGCAATGCTGGTTTGCCAAGTAATGAACTACCCTAAGCTATCTTCAGCAACAAAATACTTAGGGTCTTCTATCACATTCACTTCAACAAGATTACCGGCCTTCTTCAGCAATTTACGGCACTCTTCGCTAAGATGCACTAAATGCAAGGCTTTTCCAGCATTTTCATAACGTTCAGCCAAAGCATCAATCGCTTCCAATCCAGAATGATCAGCCACTCGCGAACGCGCAAAATCGATGATCACATCATCATTGTCTTCTCTCGGATCAAACCGCTCAGTAAAAGACGCCACTGAGCCAAAAAATAAAGGCCCTGTCACTGCATAAACGGTAGAGCCCTTATGATCTTCGCGGGCATCAATACGAATATACTTTGCATGTTGCCATGCGAAAACCAGCGCAGAAATAATCACGCCAACCACGACAGCAACGGCCAAGTCAGTTGCTACCGTTACGCCCGAGACAACGACCAAGATAAATGCATCACTGCGTGGCACTTTGCCAAGAATTCGGAAACTCGACCACTCAAACGTGCCGATTACCACAATAAACATTACGCCGATTAACGCCGCCAATGGAATCTTCTCTATTAATGGTGATGCAAATAAAATAAATAGCAATAGAAACAGTGCTGCGCTGATACCTGAGGCTCGCCCTCGTCCTCCTGAATTGACGTTAATCATGCTTTGGCCGATCATCGCGCAGCCACCCATTCCGCCAAAAAAACCGGTAACCGTATTCGCCACACCTTGACCAATGCATTCGCGATTACCACGACCACGCGTTTCAGTAATCTCATCAATCAATCGCAGAGTCAGTAATGATTCAATCAAACCAATAGCAGCAAGAATAGTTGCATAAGGCAAGATAATAAATATTGTCTCTAGGGTGTAAGGTACCGAAGGGATATGAAAACTCGGAAGACCGCCACTGATTGACGCAATATCGCCCACTGTGCGCGTGTTTAGGTCGAGTCCCAATACCAGCAAAGTCACTACAAAAATAGCCACTAATGAAGAAGGCAACACCTTCGTCAGGCGTGGTAAAAATTGAATAATAAACATGGTGACAAAAACAAGGCCAAGCAACATATAAAGCTGTTCGCCTTGCAGCCAAGCCACATCAACAATGGAGCCTGCCATGAAGGTGCCTTCTAACCAACCGGGTTGCTCAGCCTCACCAAATTGACTCAATTGCGCCAAGAAAATAACGATAGCCAAACCATTAACAAACCCCAACATCACAGGATAAGGCACAATACGAATGAACTTACCCAATTTCAAAATACCTGCTAGCATCTGCAAAATACCCATCAATACCACAGTAATGAACAGATACTCTACACCGTGCTCGGCAACGAGGCTCACCATCACGACAGCAAGCGCGCCAGTTGCGCCACTAATCATGCCGGGTCGACCACCAATACAAGCCGTAATCAAACCCACCATAAAAGCCGCATAAAGCCCAACTAATGGCTCTACGCCGGCAACAAATGCAAACGCCACCGCTTCGGGCACTAAAGCTAAGGCTACGGTTAAGCCTGAAAGGGTATCATTGCTAAAACTGGTGACTTTACTGGCTTGAATCTCAAACATGGGTTAATTTTCTCTATTGAAATTAGGCGTAAATAAAGATTGATCAGATGATCTCGATATATTCAATATTGAAGGCGCGTAATGACATCATTATCAGAAAAGATTGCAGCTGCCACGGCCACTACGATCAAATAAAAAGGTCTACCTTGAAGAGAAGGAACGTTGAGATTAACCGTTGGATTAAAAAATGCATATTATCATACGACAGGCTAATAATAATTGTGCTTTTTCACCTAATCTTATCATTGACGCAAGAGTCGCGCTAAACCAACAACGCCAGAGATTAGACGCACTAAAATAGTCTGCGCTAGTAATAGGATCGAATTCTTTCAACAGCGCTCCTGACGGGCTATTGAATCGATAGCTAGGTGCCTTCGATCATCGCTAAAAATTGGGAATATATGAAACTATAGAATTTTTAAAATACAACAATACTCAATAGAGCGGGACGTGACAGCGCACATGCTGACACTGCATTAAATGAATACTTGCAACGGTAAGGGTTAGAATACTGTAAAAAATAATTGGTGGAGCTAAGCGGGATCGAACCGC
>DDED01000031.1 GCA_002336035.1 Cellvibrionales bacterium UBA1963 | reverse complement strand
AATCCGTTAGCGTCAGTGGTCGCTTTAGCGGTTGTGGATATTATTGAAGGACAACAACTGGCTCAACGTGCTGCCGACTTAGGTCAATCCATGCTCGATAGTCTTGCCTTTCAACTCAAAAGCCACTCAGCCGTGAAAGATATTCGTGGTTGTGGACTCATGATTGGTATTGAACTTGATCGTAACTGTACGGTTTTGGTCACTGACGCGTTGGCAAAAGGTCTGCTTATTAATGTGACCAATAGCAATACGATTCGCCTCTTGCCGCCGCTCATTATGAACGATGCCGAGGCAGATTTAATCGTTGATACGGTTAGCGACCTGATTATTCAATTTATCAAAAACGCATAAGGAATTTTATTTTGGCCTTCTATTTAGGCGATTAATTATTATGGCTACTAGACATTTTTTATCATTATTAGATTTAAGCCCTGCGGAATTACAGGCCGTGATACAGCGCGCTATTGCACTAAAAAAAACACCCCTTAACCAGCAATTTAGTGGCAAAGTTCTTTCGATGATTTTTGAGAAGTCATCGACGCGAACACGCATCTCATTTGAAGCTGGCATGGCACAAATGGGCGGCAGCGCCATCTTCTTATCACCGCGTGATACTCAATTAGGTCGAGGCGAACCGATTGAAGACAGTGCCCGAGTTATTTCATCGATGACGGACATCATCATGCTTCGTACCTTTGCCCATGAAACAATAGAGACCTTTGCTGATTACTCGTCAGTGCCAGTTATTAATGCGTTAACCGACTCACTTCACCCCTGCCAACTGCTTGCCGATATGCAGACCTTTGAAGAACACCGCGGCAGCATTCAAGGAAAAAAAGTGGCCTGGATTGGCGATGGTAACAACATGTGTCAGTCTTACATAAACGCCGCTAAACAATTCGATTTTACCTTGTCTATCGCTTGCCCTGAAGGTTTTGAGCCTTGTGCCGATATGCTTGCTTCGAACAGCGAACGAGTCCGTGTGATGAGCTCTGCTGAAGCAGCGGTGAGTGAAGCTCACCTAGTGGTCACCGATGTCTGGGCATCCATGGGTCAAGAAGATCAGCAGAGCGAAAGATTGTCGCAATTTGCGCCCTACCAGGTTAATCATCACTTAATGGCTAACGCAGCAAAGGACGCCTTATTTATGCACTGTCTTCCCGCGCACCGCGGCGAAGAAGTCAGTCACGAACTGCTCGAAGACCCTAAATACAGTGTGGTATGGGATGAAGCAGAAAATCGATTACATGCACAGAAAGCGTTGATGGAATTCTTACTAAGTTAATTCACACTTGAGACTATTGACGAATACGAACGGTACAATTGAGCGATCCAACGACCCCATGCAATAAGAAATTAATTTAACTGTAAAGGCAATATCATAATGACTAACAATAAACTTTTCATCAGCGGTCTTCTTATCACGTGTTTAGCCGGCTGCGCATCTCAAGAAACACCCAGAGATGTTAGCACGGTCTCATCAGATAAAATAAAGACCTTAACGCCACCTAAAATCATCAAGTCAGACACCAAAGGCTTGAGTATTCGTTATGCACAAATGTCAATGGGCTATGACGCAACCTGCAATCCAAATCGATCGTTTAGCTCTGAATTGAATCAATGCAGCGAACTGCCAAAAAGCGTAAAAAAATTGGCAACTAATCATTGCCAACAATACGGTAAAAAAGCAGTATTTATGGGCAACAAAACCAATTTCTTACAAATGACCGTATCAAAATTCATCTGTCAAGATAACGATTAGCTCGCCGACTCTCAAAGCGAGCGACACTCATAATGGCCGTTAGCTTTGAGAGTATTACGCGTCAATCTTCTCACCCAATATAGATTGCACGGCCTGTTGCCAGCCCGCGTATAAGGTATTAGCCTCTTTATTTGCCATCTGTACTGAATAGCGATGCTGCATTTGCCACTGCTGAGCCATTTCATCAAGATCGCTGAATAATCCTACACCCAAACCGGCTAAGCTGGCGGCTCCCCAAGCGGTTGCTTCAGTGACTATCGGCACATCGATTGGAGTTTGTAAAATATCAGCTAAAAATTGACAGACGAATTGATTAGCCACTAACCCACCATCTACCCGCATCAAACTTAACGGCAGCCCTGTATCGGAGGCCATGGCAGCGATTAAATCACGGGTTTGATAGGCCTGCGCCTCCAAGGCCGCCCGGGCAATATGAGCGGAGCCAGTATCGCGAGCTAGGCCAACAATGGCACCGCGCACCTCGGGCCGCCAATAAGGCGCACCAAGGCCCGTTAATGCGGGCACAAAATAAACACCTTGATTACTGCTCAACTGTTGCGCCATCGCCTCGCTGTCATCGGTTTGTTCAAACAGGGCTAATCCATCACGAAGCCACTGAATAGCAGCACCTGCAACAAAAATGGACCCCTCTAACGCATAGCGACATTCACCATTAATACTGTAAGCAATCGTGGTGAGCAACCGATTGTTCGAACGAACGATGTTATCGCCGGTGTTCATCAACATAAAGCAACCAGTGCCGTAAGTTGACTTAACCATGCCTTCACTGAAGCAAGCTTGTCCTACCAATGCCGCTTGTTGGTCGCCAATCATGGCCTTAATCGGAATTGAGCGGCCTAAAATGTGCGCAGCCGTCTCCCCAAAATCGGCAACGTTATCTCGAACGTGTGGCAACATTGAGCGCGGAATATCAAACAATGCCAGCATCTCATCATCCCACTCACCCCGATGAATGTTTAATAAAAGCGTCCGTGAGGCATTGCTCCGATCCGTCGCATGAACCTTGCCGTCTGTTAAGCGCCATAATAAAAAGCTATCAATAGTGCCAAATAATAACTCGCCAGCCTCGGCTTGCTGTCTTGCGCCCTCAACATGCGCTAATAGCCAAGCTATTTTCGAAGCCGAAAAGTAGGGATCTAACCGTAACCCCGTCCGTTCACTGACATTGTCCTCGTGGCCGAGCGCTTGTAAGTGCTGACAATAATCAGTCGTGCGTCGATCCTGCCAGACGATAGCGTTATGAATAGGTTGACCGCTGATTTTATTCCAGACAACTGTAGTCTCGCGCTGGTTTGTGATCCCGATTGACACGGTGGACGCTAAACAAACGGGATCGGTCAGCACATTCTGGCAACACTTCAATGTATCCCGCCATATTTGCTCGGCATCCTGTTCAACCCAACCATTTTGCGGGAAGCTCACGTCAAGCGGCACCTGGTGCTGCGCAACGGTCTGTGCATTGCCATCAAATAAAATAGCACGAGAACTGCTCGTTCCCTGATCAATGGCGAGCAACAAAGGGCCCTTTGAGTTGCATCTTTTCAATTGAGGACTCCTTGAATGGCATCTATTGCAACACCATTGTTCGTCTTAAGTGATAGTGACTCATTATGCTCTGCACTGACGTTATACCGCAATAACGTGATTGGCACGGTTAAAAAATATTACGGCAACATTCTATAAATTGTTTACTGATTCGCCAAATACATTGTTTTTAACCGTGGCTGAAAAGCTATCCATTAATCAATGCGAAAAAAAAGCTGCCCACCTCATAACGGTCGAAAATAAAGCAACTTTGAGCCCGAAAAAAGCTTATCTTCTTCTAATAATAAAAAGTAATTATAAAAATAATTTTTATGCGAAAATAATTTTAACTCCTCAAAATTAGCACCCATAAAGAAAAGGCATCTTGCGTCTCAGCCTTACGGTTAGTAGGTACAAACACGAGAACTTATCCACAGGAAATTCACAGATAAAACGCAGAGTTTAGGTCTTGCATAATTAGCTCAACCGCACTATCTTGTATGTCTGTGCACAGCTAACCCCAACATGTAGGGTTTGACTGATTTAAATCACCAAAAAATGCTTTTTCGGGTTTAAAATACAATCACTGCCTTGATTCATAGGATTTTACGATATTAATGTCCTTCAGTGGCAATAAGATAGCCCGAAATAAGCAATTTGGAAAAGGAAAAACGCGTTATAAAAGTTGAAGCCGAATTGTAAAAAGTCAAAAAATTGACTCTTTTTATCCCTCGATGTTCAGTTGTTTATAACCTCACTGCTTTCCCGCAGCACTATACCGATCCACACAAAGCTAAACCGTTTCGAAAGAACAAGAAATACCCTAAAAAACATTCAAAATAGAATGATAAAACAAACAAAAATAGAGACTGAGGAGTCAACATGCAACAAACTGAGAGCAATATCTCACCAACCAGCTCAGTAAGAGACGGCGGCGCAACAACGGCCACAATGAATTCAGACACGATCGATATGGCGGCCATGGCACCTGGACAAATTCGCGTTATTAAGCGGAACGGAACGGTTGTTAGCTACGATGTCGAAAAAATCAATGTTGCTATTACAAAAGCTTTTTTAGCCGTCGAGGGAGGTACCGCCGCCGCGTCTAATCGCATTCACGATACCGTCGCACAATTAGCAGAACAAATTACAGCTATTTTCAAACGCCGTATGCCCTCTGGTGGCACGATCCATATTGAAGACATTCAGGACCAAGTTGAACTGGCACTTATGCGCAGTGGCGAACAAAAGGTCGCCCGCGATTACGTATTATATCGAGACCAGCGTGCCCAATTGCGAGCTGAAAAGTTGCAAGCAGAAGCCCTGCCAGAAACAAATCTCCATGTGGTTCTAGAAGACGGCACGCGCCAACCTCTCGATATGCAGCGCTTAAATACCATTGTTAATGAAGCTTGCCAGGACCTAGAAAGCGTCAGTGCCAGTGATATTTTAGATGAAGCGCTAAAAAATCTGTATGACGGCGTGTCAGTCAGCGAAGTCAATACCTCTTTAGTGATGACAGCACGGACAATGGTAGAAAAAGATCCTAACTACAGTTTCGTAACGGCCCGCCTATTGCTCGATACTATTCGCAGTGAAGCACTCGAATTTTTAGGTGTAGCGCCATCGGCTACCCAAGCAGATATGAAGCATTTTTACAGCAAGGCATTCACTGCATACATTAGTAAAGGTATCGAATTTGAATTGTTAGCGCCTGAACTCGCCGAGTTTGACTTAGCTCGATTAGGCCAAGCACTCGATGCTAACCGCGATCTTCAATTCACATACCTTGGCCTGCAAACACTGTTTGACCGCTATTTCATTCATAAAGATGAAGTCAGAATCGAATTGCCGCAAGTTTTCTTTATGCGTGTTGCGATGGGTTTGGCCATGCAAGAAGACGATAAAAACGCTCGTGCTATAGAATTCTACAACTTGTTATCGTCATTTGATTACATGAGTTCAACACCCACCTTATTTAATGCCGGCACTCTACGTCCACAGCTTTCTTCATGCTACTTAACCACTGTGCCTGATAGCTTAGATGGCATCTACAATGCCATTCACGACAACGCTATGCTGTCTAAATGGGCCGGCGGACTCGGTAATGACTGGACACCGGTTCGTGGGCTTGGTGCTTATATCAAAGGCACTAATGGAAAATCGCAAGGTGTTGTCCCTTTTCTAAAAGTGGTTAACGACACAGCCGTGGCCGTCAACCAAGGTGGCAAACGAAAAGGCGCAGTTTGTGCCTACTTAGAAACTTGGCATTTAGACATGGAAGAGTTTGTCGAGTTGCGTAAAAACACTGGGGATGATCGTCGACGTACCCATGACATGAATACCGCTAACTGGGTGCCTGATCTATTTATGAAGCGCGTGTTTGAAGATAAAGATTGGACACTCTTCACGCCTAATGACACACCTGATTTACACGATTTATACGGCATGGCATTTGAAACACGTTATGCAGAATATGAGGCTCAAGCCGACAACGGTGAAATAAGCGTATTTCGTCGAATAAAAGCCCAAGATCTGTGGCGTAAAATGCTCGGCATGCTATTTGAAACGGGCCACCCTTGGGTAACGTTTAAAGACCCGTGCAACTTACGTTCACCGCAGCAGCACACAGGGGTTGTCCACTCGTCAAACCTGTGCACAGAAATCACCTTGAATACCAGCCAAGATGAAATTGCAGTTTGTAATTTAGGCTCGATAAACATGCCGCAACACATAGGCGACAACGGGTTAGATCTAGTCAAGTTGAAGCAGACGATTGATACGGCGGTCCGCATGCTCGATAACGTGATTGATATTAACTATTATTCCGTGCCGCAAGCACGCACATCTAACTTTCGTCATCGCCCTGTAGGGCTTGGCATAATGGGCTTCCAGGATGCACTGTATAAGCAGAAAATAGCTTATGGCTCAGTTGCGGCAGTTGAGTTTGCCGATCGCTCAATGGAAGCGGTCAGCTATTACGCAATTCAAGCATCATCAACACTGGCTACCGAGCGCGGCAGCTACTCGAGCTTTGACGGTTCTCTGTGGAGTCAAGGCATTTTACCCATCGATTCATTGAAAATTCTTGAAGAGCAGCGCGGCAAAGAATTTATCGAAGTCGATCATAGCCAAACTTTAGACTGGAGTAGCCTCCGTGAAACGGTTAAAACCAACGGTATGCGAAACTCTAATGTAATGGCAATCGCACCAACAGCAACCATCGCTAACATCACAGGCGTGTCTCAATCAATTGAACCGACCTATCAAAACTTGTATGTGAAATCGAACCTTTCTGGCGAGTTTACAGTGATTAATCCGTATTTAGTTCGCGACCTCAAAGCCCGCAATCTATGGGATAGCGTCATGGTTAATGACCTCAAACATTACGAAGGTAGCGTTAAAGAGATCGCTCGCATACCCGAGGACCTAAAGGAGATTTATTCGACTGCATTTGAAGTTGAGCCCCGCTGGATCGTTGATGCCGCTAGCCGTCGTCAAAAGTGGATTGACCAAGCGCAATCGTTAAACCTTTACATTAACCAAGCCAGCGGTAAAAAATTAGATATCACTTATCGAATGGCTTGGCTTAGAGGCCTAAAAACCACTTACTATTTGCGCTCATTAGCCGCGACCGGCACTGAAAAATCGACAATTGAAACAAGTCAATTGAATGCCGTTTCGTCAGCTGATAATACCATGGCACAACCGGCACCAGTGCCTCAGGCATGCTCTTTAGATGACCCTGATTGCGATGCTTGCCAGTAATAATGATATTGGCACAATGACTCACCCGTGACAGCTGCTTCACTGCAGCTGTCACGCTCACAACAAACACGAACCATTAAACATTAGATACGAGGAAAACCCATGATAAGTTGGGATGATTACCAAGAAGAAAGCACAACAACCGTCACACCCGCAGCACCTGTTGTTGAGGCCGCTGTTAGTAAAGCCGCAGCCGAAGAGATTGCAGAAGCTGCCGAGATAACAACCACCCAAGCAGCTACCGAAGCAGCAGCACCAAGCGAGGTCGCACCCACGGAAGAAAGCGAAACAGCCAGTCAAGACCAAGGACCCAGCGTCGCAAAAAACATTGCCGATGCTGCCGAAGTCATTGCCAATATGGATGTATCCGCAGGACTTGAAGAATTAGAACAAAGTGGGCAACGCATTCAAGTCGATCAAAAGCGAATGATCAACTGCCGCGCTGATCTTAACCAACTCGTCCCCTTTAAGTACGACTGGGCATGGCAGAAATACCTCGATGGTTGTGCGAACCATTGGATGCCACAAGAAGTTAACATGACCGCTGATATTGCATTATGGAAGAATGACGAGGGGCTTAGCGACGATGAACGCCTCATTGTTATGCGTTCATTAGGGTATTTTTCGACGGCTGATTCTCTAGTCGCCAACAACTTAGCCTTGGCAATCTACCGTTTGATCACTAACCCAGAATGCCGTCAATATATTCTGCGTCAATCTTTCGAAGAAGCAATTCATACCCATGCTTACCAATACTGTATTGAGTCTTTAGGTATGGACGAGGGTGAAGTATTTAACATGTACCGCGAAGTGCCTTCGGTTGCTAAAAAGGCCTCTTGGAGTCTCAGCCATACTCATTCGCTATCAGATCCAACATTTACCACCGGCA
>DDED01000156.1 GCA_002336035.1 Cellvibrionales bacterium UBA1963 | reverse complement strand
GTCCGTCTTCATACAGGAATTCAAAGGGACCCGCACCGCGGTAGTTCATTTGAACACAGGCCTCAACGCAGCTCGCAAATACTGCCTGTCTAGCATCTTCAGGGATGCCTGGCGCAGGCGCTTCTTCGATAACTTTTTGATGGCGACGTTGCAGTGAACAGTCTCGATCCCCGAGATGAATAGCATTACCTTGACCGTCGGAAAGAATCTGAACCTCGACATGTCGTGGATTCTGTAGGAACTTTTCCATGTACACAGTACCATCACCAAAGGCTGCAGCAGCCTCGGTTTTAGTAATAGCAACGGAGTTTACCAAGCTTTCTTCATTCTCAACTACACGCATGCCGCGGCCACCGCCGCCAGCTGCTGCCTTAACAATAACCGGATAGCCGATTCGCTGAGCGGTTGCGCGCAGTTCATCAGGGTCTTCTGATAAGGGGCCATCGGAGCCAGGCACTGTTGGAACACCGGCAACCTTCATAGCCTTAATGGCAGCAACCTTGTCACCCATGGTGCGAATAGTTTCCGCTTTTGGGCCAATAAAGGTGAAGCCACTGTTTTCGACCTGCTCTGCAAAATCTTCATTTTCAGCCAAAAAACCGTAGCCTGGGTGAACAGCTTGTGCTCCCGTAATTTCCATAGCGCTAATAATAGCTGGAACATTGAGGTAGCTTTGTGGTGATGGGTTGGGTCCAATACAGACAGCCTGATCTGCTAGCTTTACATGTTTCAGCTCGGCATCGATTTTGGAGTGAACAGCCACAGTCTTAATACCAAGCTCTTTACAGGCGCGAAGTATTCTCAGGGCAATTTCACCACGGTTGGCGATAAGCACTTTATCCAGCATATTGCGTTTCCTAGCAGCGATTAAATAATAGTAACAATAGGTTGATCGAACTCAACGGCTTCACCGTCTTCGATCAAAATGGCACCGATGGTACCCGCCTTGTCAGCTTCAATTTGATTCATCATTTTCATAGCTTCAACTATGCACACGACATCACCCTTATTTATGGACTGGCCAATGGTGATAAAGGCGGATGCTTCAGGTGACGGTGATTGATAAAAAGTGCCAACCATGGGAGAGCAAATCGCGTGGCCATCCATTGCAGCTGGTGCTGTGATTTCTTCTGTATTTGGTGCCACAGGTGCTTGGCTCGTTGCAACGGGGACTGGCGCAGCAACAGGGCTTGATGCTACAAACTGAGGGGCGGAGTGCACAGTGCCGCGGCTAATCCGTACTGATTCTTCCCCCTCTTTAATCTCAATTTCCTGTACATTGGATTCTTCCAATAGCTCGATTAATTTCTTTACCTTTCTAATGTCCATACGTTGCTCTCTTGGTTTGCTTGCCGTACTTTAATAAGGTGCCTCGAAACGTGGAGTAGTTTCAGTTTTTGAGTTGCTCAATAGCTGCTGCTAGCCCAAGCTCATAGCTGTATGCGCCTAGGCCTGAAATAACGCCAACCGCGATATCCGATAAGTAAGAGGTGTGTCTGAAATCTTCACGGGAGTAAATATTGGATAAATGCACTTCAATAAAGGGCACTGCGATACCAAGGAGCGCATCTCGAAGTGCAATACTGGTGTGAGTTAGAGCAGCGGGGTTAATAATCACAAAATCGGTGTTGTCGCGAGCAAGATGCAGTTTCTCGATCAAATCGGATTCGGAGTTACTCTGAAAGCTATTTAGGACAAAACCCTGTTGCGAGGCAATAGATTCGAGCCGTTGGTTAATTGCTGCTAAGGTATCAGTTCCGTATTGGTCAGGTTCGCGTGAACCTAATAAGTTTAAGTTAGGCCCATGCAGTAATAATATTGTCGCCATCTTCGTTAAAAATCTCCAAAAAACAAGTTACTAGACGATAAAATTCAAATGACTGTAAGATTCCGCATCCTAGGGATTTGTTGATAGAAATGCAAACATTAAATTTTTATTTAAAAGATTTTAGCAACAATTAACCATTTTTTTCCGAATTAATGCCATTAAAGTGGATACAAAAGAACCTTTTCGAGAGGAATTTGATGAGTTTGCACGGGATAACACAATCCAGCGTCGGCACAGCCCTGATACTTAATTAATAAGTAGCCGTTCTTGGCGGGATTCGATTTGGCGTTAATTTCAACTAATACGCTTCTTTCAATGCTTGCTGTGGCTTGATGGTAATAGACCTCAACGGGGCCAAAGTAGTCATCATGAGTTTTTAAGCCGTTATTTATTGACATTTGATCGGTTAATGGTCTTTCAGAGGCTCCTGACTTATGGTCTCCATTTTGGTAGCTTAACTCAAAGGCATGACGGTAGAGATAATAGTTAGGTGCAATAATCCAGATTAGGTCAAGCTGCGTGCCATTGGCCAGCACATCAAACTTAAATGCCTCATTGGCCGCCATGAATGTGTGTGCTGTCTGATTTAAGGAACTCCCCATTGAAACCGCAGTGGCACGATCACTCAGAACGCTGGTCTGCTCGGCAAAAGCAGGCGAGATCTGGAGGCAGAGACCGACCAATAAAAAAACTTTTTGTAATGAGTCGCTCAGGGATCTTGAACCATGCATTATGAATGACCTTATTATAAAAATTCATTGCTTAACAGTTTAGAAGATAATGTCAATTACTGTTGGCTTTTTGACCCTGTTAAGTGTCAATAATTCCCTCTCTAGTGACGAAGCAGCGGACTGGACTAGCGAGGAAGCATTATAGTATATAAACTATTGTTTTAGCGCAGGTTAAGTAAAAGGGAGTATTTAAATGCCAGTAAAGTATGGGTTGGGTTTTGTCTTCGCGTTAGTGATTACAGCGGCGGGTGTGACTCTCTGGTTGCCGTCTCAGTCGGGGACTGACGGGCAGCAGCAAGCGGGCGGGCCGAGCATTGAGATCACTGATGCGTATTTAAATTTACCCCCACCAGGGCAATCGACCACTGCCGCCTACATCAAGATAAGCAATCGCGATCAATTGGCGGTATCAATTATCGCTTTTGAGACGTCAAAAGCGGCCAGAGTTGAATTGCATGAGCACCTTCATGTCGATGGAATGATGAAAATGCGCAAAATAGAAGCGTTATTATTAGTAGGCCTTCAAACCACGTTGTTTCAGCCAATGGGTTATCATTTGATGGTGTTCGATCTTGCGAGTGATGTGGTTTTAGGGGACATGGTCAATTTCACCATGACGCTGGCCTCGGGAGAGCGTATTCCTTTTCAAGCGCAGGCGCGCAGTTTGCAGTGATTTAACCCAATTTTATAGCGGTTTGTAATGAATGTTTTAGAGCAATTAAAAATACAATACGAAGATCTTATTGAATGGTGGCAAGGCGGCATCCTTCTGCGTTTGCTGGCGGGCATCTTGTCGGCGTATTTATTGCTTAGCGTGGTGTTGGCCTTTTCTTGGTCGAGAGAACCCCCCCTGGTTGATCTTAATGAAAGACTTGAGCAGTATGTTGCTAGTTCAGACCAGCCGGTGGTCATCGGCACTGCAACCACCATTAGTTTGATTCATGTTGCCGAAACCATGTTGCACAAGCCGGGAGGTTTTCTATCGAATGATATAACTTTGCCTGGCGCCGTCCTAGATAACATACCCAGTTGGGAGTTTGGCGTTTTGGTTCAGCTTCGAGATTTGGCTCGTGCAATGAGAGAAAGTTTTAGCCGCTCACAATCTCAGTCAACAGAAGATATTGACTTGGCCATCGCTGAACCCAGATTTAATTTTGATAATCAAAGCTGGATTTTGCCGCGCTCAGAAGATGAGTATCGTGACGGCATTCAATACGTAAAATCGTACCTAAAACGGTTGTCTCATGCTGATCAAAATAGCGCGCAGTTTTATTCTAGAGCGGATAACCTCACGATCTGGTTAGCAACCGTAGAAACGCGCCTAGGCAGTCTTTCGCAAAGACTCAGCGCCAGTGTTGGCCAGCGGCGTTTGAATGTTGATTTAGCGGGCGATGCTGCGGCGCAACGTTCGACCGAGATGCAAGTTGAACAAGAAATAAAAACTCCTTGGCATCAAATTGATAATGTTGTTTATGAATCAAGAGGCACGACTTGGGCGTTAATATATTTTTTAACAGCGATTGAGCAGGATTTCTCTGACGTGCTTGAAAAGAAAAATGCCCGCGTAAGCCTGCAGCAAATTATTCGCGAGCTGGAAGCGACGCAACAAACCATATTTAGCCCAATGGTTTTAAATGGCAGTGGTTTTGGCTTGTTTGCTAATCATTCGCTGGTTATGGCATCTTATATTTCTCGCGCTAATGCCGGTATTATTGACTTGAGAGAGTTGTTAGAAAATGGCTGATGGCAATGTCGAGGGCGTGCTTGGTTTACTTTACATTGGGTGGACTCGCTTCACACTTGCGCTTGGCGCTTTATTCTTCGCGGTATATGACTATAATCAAATACACAGATACTATTACTTTCGATAAAAAGGTGTTAAGGCAGTGACTCAGCAAACAGATGATGTACGAATAGATAAAACCATGGAGCTTTTACCGCCAGTGGCACTAATGGAGCGTTTTCCCTTAAGTGATATTGCTTCCGAGACTGTTTTTTCATGCCGTAATGCGATTCATAACATGTTGTACGATAAAGATGATCGCATGCTGGTTATTGTAGGCCCTTGCTCAATTCATGATGTGAATGCCGCGATGGATTATGCGCAACGATTAAAGGTATTACGTGAGCAGTATGCTGGCGAGTTAGAGATTGTAATGCGCGTCTATTTTGAAAAGCCACGAACTACGGTTGGCTGGAAAGGTTTAGTTAACGACCCAGATATTGACGGTAGTTATAAAATTAATGATGGCCTGAGAATTGCTCGCCATCTATTGAGCCAAATAAATGATTTAGGTTTGCCAACAGCGGGTGAGTTTTTGGACGTGATATCACCGCAGTATGTGGCAGACTTTATGAGTTGGGGCGCAATAGGCGCGAGAACCACTGAGTCGCAAGTTCATCGCGAACTCTCGTCGGGTTTATCGTGTCCGGTTGGCTTTAAGAACGGAACCAATGGCGGTATTCAAATTGCAATTGATGGCATTGGTTCAGCAAATAATCCACATCACTTTTTGTCAGTCACCAAATTTGGTCACTCAGCCATCATTGCCACGAAAGGCAATAAAGACTGTCATATTATTTTACGAGGTGGTTCTGGTCAGACAAATTACTCTGCTGAATGTGTGGCAGATGCAGCAGAAAAACTGTCTTCTGCGGGCGTCGTCAGTAAAGTAATGGTTGACTTTAGTCATGCGAACAGTGCGAAGCAGTTTAAGCGGCAAATGAACGTTTGCAGTGATGTCGCTGGACAGATTGCGGCTGGCGGCAATGACTTATTTGGCGTTATGATTGAAAGTCACCTCGTGGAAGGTCAGCAGAAAGTAGTTGCTGGTGAGCCTTTGACGTATGGCCAGAGCATCACAGATGCTTGTATCGGCTGGGAAGATACGGAGGCGTCACTTTCACAGCTAGCTGAGGCAGTTTTAGCTCGCAGAATTTTAAGTCAACCATCATAGGGTTTCTTCAACGATAATAATGACTACAAGGAAGATCATGCCAGACTTCAAAGACCAAACCGTCTTAATTACAGGTGGAAGCCGTGGATTGGGTAAAGCCATGTCCTTAGGTTTTGCTCAGCAAGGTGCGACAGTCATTATTGCCAGCCGCAAACAAGACAGCTGCGCTGCGTTAGCCGACGAAATAACCCAGCAGGGCGGAAAGGCAATTGGAATTGCGGCAAATATAGGGAAAACCGACGATATTGATGCACTCGTCAGTCAAATTAAAACACGATGTGGGCGGGTCGATTTACTGATTAATAATGCGGGCACTAATATAGCGCTGGGCCCATTAACTGATCTAACTCCTGAGCAATTTGATAAAATGTATCAGGTTAATCTCCGTGGCCCGTGGTATCTGGCTTCCCAAATTGCCCCTATGATGGCGGCGAGTGGTGGTGGCAGTATAATCAATATCCTTTCAGTCGCGGCTATGAGGCCACCAGCTTTTAACGGTTTTTATGCGGCAACCAAGTCGGGTTTAGAATCCATGACTAAAGTGATGGCCCAAGAATGGGCGGAGGATAATATACGTGTTAATGCTATCGCACCGGGCCCCTATCGCTCTGATTTAGTTGACTCAAGTATTGCGGCTATACCCGGGTTTGAGGAGGGTATGCGTAATTCTACCTTGTTAAAAAGAATCGCTGAAACTGAAGAAATATTGAAGCCCGTCTTTTACCTTGCCACAGACGGAAACATTACCGGCATAACGCTCATTGCTGATGGAGGCTTAACGGCTCATTAATGCCAGTGACTTATTAACACAACGCTAACGTCGATAGATGTTATTAATAGAAATTCAGCAGCAATGAACAGCAATTTAAAAATTTTCTTAAATAAGTATAACAAGCGATTTCTTCAGTTTGGCAGGCGTTAGATTAGATTTAAGTAGTTTTTTATCTTTGATTTTTCAAGGGAAAATAATAAAAAAAGTGAAACCTGTATTACATGTTTGGCCTCAACTAGCAGAACGTAAAAATAACACCGTCAAAGTAAGTGCGCGCCTAGTCATGGGTGAGGCAACTCATGAGCTTTGGTATACCCTTCCAACTTCCTACGAGTCAATACTCCCGACCAATAGCGATAACTTTTTGATTGCTGTTGTTTTAATGGCAATGCGCCATAGCAGTGAGATTCAACTGCATGGATCTGTGTCGGCATCATTACTTAGCAATATAGACGAGTTCCAAGCTGCTTGGTCGTGCTGGTTAGAGGATTTACATGTGGTGCCAATATATGTTGATAGAGAGCTGAATGAAGTTTTTGATCAACTTGAAGCTGCCGCTGTTGCAACATTCACCGGCGGACTTGATAGTTCCTATACGGTTTATCGACATGCTAAAAATTTAGTAGGAAGGCGAACACAGCCCCTAAGATCAGGTGTATTCGTTCACGGTTTTGATATTCCTTTAACCGAACAAGATGGGTATGACCGAGCCTTTAAGAAGGCAGAGATAATGCTTAATAGCATTGATTTATCTATTATCCCTATGGCAACAAATTTTAGAGATATTATGGACCCTTACCTTGGTTGGATAAATACCTGTGGAGTTGCGCTCGGTTCTTGCTTGTTGTTGTTACAAAATAAATTTAGTTCTGCATTGGTTGCCAGCTCTTATAATTATCAAATGCTAACATTTCCCAACGGCTCTAATGCGATAACAGATTCAATGATGGGCAATAACCAGATTTCTATTATACATGACGGTTCTGAGGATAACCGAACTGGTAAGTCTCGTTTAATCGCAGACTGGCCTGAGGCAATGCAACACTTAAGAGTTTGCTGGCAGGGTAAATATAAAGATATCAATTGCTGTGAGTGTGAAAAGTGTATCCGTAACATTTTAACTTTTCGTATTACCCAGGAAAGCCTTCCCGATTGTTTTCAAAAGGACGTGAGCGATAAAATGCTTGAAAGAATTTCGCTGCAAGTAGGTGGGCCGCTGGATAGTTTTAAATCACTTTATTATTCGGCCGCTCAAAGTAATGTAAAAGATGCTTGGGTTGAGATTTTGAGAAAAAAATAAGGGCAAAAGAACGGAGTATATTGGTTAAAAGACTGTTTAAAAAAAGAGACAAAAGGGCTGGTAATGTTTAAAGATTATTCTGATCTTTTCGACCAGCGAGGCGATCTTTATCATCAAGCAATGCGAGATTGTCCGCGGGCTAGAAAAGTAGAATTTGATACAGCTACCTCTTGGTTGGATTTATGTCAGGGCATGACGATTTGTGATATTCCATCAGGTGGCTGCTACCTCGCTGATTTTATTTTGCAAGACAATATCACTTTATATTCCGTCGAGACATCTCACGTTTTTTTTAATGAGGGAAGAAATTATTATTATAAGGACGACAATAACGATAAAAAAATAAATTGTGTAAACGTTATGTGCGACAGTATCGCAGTGGTTCCTTTAGTTGCTGGTATTGCCGACCGTATATTGAGTTTATCGGGCCTTCACCATCAAACTAATCCATTGAGTTTTTATAAAGAGGCTGCGAGACTTTTAACTGATGATGGTTTTTTGGTGCTTGCAGATGTAAGGGCAGGTTCAGACGTAGACAGGTTTCTAAATCAATTTGTTGATCAACACAGTAGCGCAGGGCATGAGGGCATATTCCTTAACAAACAAACACTATTAGATATAGAAAGTTGTGGATTTAAGATCATTGATTCTAAGGTTGAAAAGTACAACTGGAATTTTAGTTGCACAGCGCAAATGGTGAGTTTCTGTAAAAAACTATTTGGCCTTGATAAGGCTGATGAAGAGACGATACTTGCAGGGATAAAAAACTGCATGGGATACTCGGAGAGAAAAAATGGTTGTTCAATGCATTGGGAATTGATCTTTATTAAAGCGGCCAAGAGTGTTAAGGCGCCCCTTCTAGGTTAGAAAGGGCGCAAGCCTCGTGCGACAGTGTATCTAAATTATATAAAAAAATTGTATCTTGAGCGGTCAGTTGTCCAAGACGAGCACAGTATACCTGTCTGTTTAAACCTCTATGGCAGCATAACCTACCGAGTCATCAGCTGCTAACAATTTTCCGAGCTGCTCTAATTGGTGGCTACCATTACCTAAGCTATAACTCAGTTGTTTTGCCCATAGGTAAAAGCGATGAATAGGATACTCTACGTCAGCGCCTATTCCTGCATGCAAATGCTGTGCGGTGTGAATGACCCTGTGCGCCCCGTCACACGCCCACCATTTTGCCGCACGTATTTCAGCTTCTGCTGGCAAACCTTCACTTAGACGCCAAAGCGCTAGCCAGAAGGTTGAGCGTATTGCTTCAACATCGATATAGCTGTCAGCCATGCGCATAGCCAGTGCCTGAAAACTACCAATAGGCACGCCAAATTGTTCTCGCTCACAAGTGTAAGCGGCTGTCCTGCGCATCGCCTCTTCACAAATGCCGGTCTGCATTGCGCACTGACCTATATTAGCGTATTGCTCTAGCCAATGGATAATCGCGTTTCCGTTACCTTCTTGACCTAACAATGCTTCGGCAGTGACGGTCAGGCCATTGAGCGATAGTGCTGCACTCCAGGGCCCCAACAAGCTGATCTCTTGGGCTTGCAAATTAACACCTTCAGCTTGCGTATCGACAATAAATACACTGCTCTGACCATCGGTATCAGTGGCAGGAACCAAAATGAAATTAGCTACTGCACCGTCTTGAATGCAGTCTAACGAACCAGTCAGTGTCCATCCATTAGAGGTTTTAGTTGCACTAATACCCTGTTGAATTGCGGCAGGCATAGCAATTTCACTAATAGCAGCGGTCAGTTTTAATTCACCTGCGGCTAAAGGACTCAAATATTTTTGATGTTGAGCCTCTGTGCCGAATTCAATAATAGGCATAGCGCCTAAAATTAGACTTGAAAATAATGGAATTGGCGCGACTCTTCGACCTTGCTCTTCAAGAACGAGGCAGGTTTCAATTAGTCCGAGTCCGGCGCCACCGCAGTTTTCAGGTATACCAATACCTAGTAAGCCTTGTTCAGCGAGTGTGGTCCATAAGCTGTCATCGTAGGCTTGATCGGTTCGAGAAAATTCAAGTTGAAAAGCGTCGGTTGATCGGTCGGTGAAGATTTGGTAGGCCAATTCACGAATGGCAACTTGATCTTCTGAGAATGAAAAATCCATACTGTATACCTCATTATAATATTACGTAAATGATTGCTGGCAGATTCAACAACGTTTAGGTTCGCGTCATAAACTGCATATTTTTTGTGTAACATAATTTATCAGCGGGGGGATTCTCTAAAAATAACCCTCGATAAAAAACCGTTGTTAACAATTCTGTTAACTCGGCATGATCTATTTCTTCTTGATGCAAGCGAGAATCTAAATTGATAAAATAATCCCGTAACATCATTTCACCACTACTGGCTAAAGTGTAGATTACTAAAAAAGCCTGATGATGATCGAATTTTGCGTCTGGAAATAGCTTGGGCATTAGTTGAACCAGCCAGTTAAGCTGTTCCATATAACCGCGACGAATCGCTTCTGCAAATTCTTTGTCTTCATCGGCCATTTGCAATAAACATCGCATTAAACCGGGTCGCTGGGCATAACTGTTAACCACTAGACTGAAATGCGCATGCATACGGGCATACCAATCACCACGTGGGACACCTTTTTCTATGGCGTCGATATTTCTTGCCTCAGCTATATAGTCACTTAAAACTTCTAAGGTAAGACTCTTTAAGTCTTTAAAATAATGGTAAAACAACCCTGCCGCGACGCCTGCCTCAGATGTTACGTCATGAATCCTCATGCCGTGATAGCCGGTTTTTTCCATAACCGTCATCGCTGCTCGTTTGAGCTTGGCTCTGGCTGCTTCACCCCGCGCACTTAATTTTTTGTCGTTGATGCCTGAGACGGGCGTTTTTGATGGGTTTGATGGCATAACGTGTCTAACCACTCAGCAAATAATCAATCGATGTGCAAATATTAGTTGAAATTGAATTTAGTTTCAACTAATATTTAATTTTGGCTTTCAAGCTTCGCCAAAAAAAGTCCATCGCAGTGGCAATTGTTTTAAGCTGATCATGATGGCAAATTTTAAATTTCATCCTCTTACAGGTGCTGTGTCCATGTTTGTTGAATATACCGATGATCAAAAGGCGTTACGGATACGCTTGCGTAATTATTTCTCTACCTTAATCAAGCCCGAATACAAGGAGGAGCTCCGCTCGGCAGAAGGGGGCGATCTTTATAAATCGCTGATCCGACAGATGGGCAAAGACAATATGCTCGCTCTCGGCTGGCCAAAAGAGTACGGCGGGGCAGGTCTGACGCCGACAGAACAGTTAATCTTTTTTGAAGAAGCATTATTAGCCTGCGCCCCGGTTCCTTTTGTGACGTTAAACACGGTTGGTCCTGCGGTGATGGATCACGGCACAGAAGAACAAAAGAAACGGTTTTTACCGTTAATCGCGGCCGGTGAGATACACTTTTGCATCGGTTACACTGAGCCTTCTGCCGGAACTGATTTAGCTTCACTGCAAACTGCTGCCGTAAAGCAGGGCGATGAATACATTGTTAATGGTAATAAGGTCTACACCAGTGCGGCAGAAGCAGCCGATTATGTTTTTCTAGCGGCTCGAACGGACCCAGATGCCAAAAAACACAAAGGTATTTCTGTACTGTTGGTTGATACCAAAGACCCTGGTTTTGATTATGGCCCTATTCGAACGGTCGGTGGAGTAAGAACCAATATCTCTTACTATACTGACGTCCGTGTGCCAACCGATATGATTATAGGTGAAGAGAATAAAGGTTGGCCGCTGATTACTTCGCAGTTAAATCATGAAAGAGTGGGTTTAGCCGCGTGGGGTATTCAGGGTTGGAAAGTCTATAAATTAACACTTGATTGGGCGAGAAAAGAAAAAACTGCCGACGGCCAGCGCATCATCGATAATCCATCAGTGCAGCGTAATTTAGCTGAGGTCTATGCGATGCTTGAGGCCATGCGAGTAATGAACGCACGTATGTCCTGGAAGCTTGATCACTCTGATATTGATGCGGTTTTACCTTCTGCTCTCAAGGTTTACTCAACCGAGGCAATGATCACTATTTGTCAAAAGTTGATGGACATTGTAGGCCCTCATGCTTTGATTCGTTCAACTAGCCCAAGTGCAGTATTATTAGGCGATCTCGAACACGAATACCGTCGAAGCACGATTAATACCTTCGGTGGTGGTGTGGTGGAAGTGCTTCGAGGCTTAGTTGCCAACTTCGGTCTTGGCATGCCAAGACACCGTTAGCGAACCCATTACTAACGATAAAACCTGAGGTTTAGTTTTATTCAATATTTACCGATAGCTGAGATCCAAAAAATGAACGGGCTAAGGATTGTGGCCTGCGTCAATGCTCCCAGTCCTTGGAGTTTGGCAGCCCGTGCATTGTTTGATCATAAGCAGTTGACTTATCATCTTGGCGAGCAATTTATTGCCGATGATAATCATGCATTAACACTTTGGACGGGGCAAAATAGTGCCCCAGTGGTCGCTTTTAGGTCTTCTAGCGAGCAAGAAAAAATTGCTACCACAGCAGAAACCATTGTCCTATTAGCGGAGCGCCTTGAGCCAAACAGGGCACTCATTCCATTGGATCCTCAGCAGCGTGCTTGGATGTTTGGTTTATTGCAAGCTTTAGCCGGTGAAGATGGCTTTGGTTGGAACCGTCGTTTTATGTCGTTGAGTGTAGTGGACATCGAATTTTTACCGGATAACATCCGCAAGATGGCTCTAAAGTATGATTACAATGATGCCTTAGCGGCTGTTGCAGAACAGCGTGTTGCTCAGATACTGGGTTTATTTTCAGAAACTTTACGCCAGCAACATGAGCGCGGCAGTGCATTCTTGGTCGGTGATGCGCTTTCTGCACTCGATCTTTATTTCGCCATTTTTATTGGCATTATGTACCGCCCATTGGCCGATGAGGCATTGCCTATTCCATCAGACATGCGCGCTGGTTATGAAGTGCCAAGTGCAATCTTAGACGCCGCCGCTAAACCTATCTTGTACGCCCATCGCGACCGGATTTTTCAACAATACTTAACGCCGTTTATGGCTTATTAGTCGGCAGCATAGTCTTAGCCAGTTAGCCAAAAAATGATGTCGCTAAATTAAGATGCTCATCAGCTGACAATCGTGGACCGAATTGAGTAACCACTCGCGCTGATGCGGCGCTGGCAAATTCGCCAGCGCGTTGATGGCTGATACCTTGGCTTAAACAGTAAAGAAATGCGCCAGCAAACATATCGCCTGCGCCATTAGTATCGATGGCTTCGACTTCCACACCGTCAACGGCAATGAGGTCTATGCCGTCATAAATCAGCGCGCCTTTGGCGCCAAGTGTGATGACAAATTGCTCAGCAACCTGCTTTATTTTTTCAACCGCTGAGGGCAAGTCAGTCACGTGTGCAAAGCTCAATGCTTCTTCTTGGTTGCAGAAGACCAAATCAACTTTGCCGCCCATTATCTCTTTTACGCCATCGCTAAAGTTTGCAATGATGCCAGGGTCAGAAAAACTTAAGGCGACTTTGGTGCCATTTTTTTGCGCAATTTGACGCGCTTCGATGGCTGCAGCGCGACCACTGTCAGAAGTCACTAGGTAACTTTCAATATAAAGATACTGAGAATCAGCAATGGCTTGTGGGTCAATTTCACGAACCGACAGTGCGGCACTGATGCCTAAAAAAGTATTCATAGATCGCTCAGCATCTGGCGTAATTAATATCAAACACTTACCTGTGATGCCTGCCTCTATAGAGGCTGAGGACGTGTCAACACCCGCAGCTTGCATGTCTTGCATATAAAACTGGCCATTGTCATCATTAGAGACCTTTCCGCTAAAAAAGGATTTACCACCGAAGTAACTGTTGGCAATAATCGTATTGCCTGCTGAGCCACCACTGGCTCTAGAGGCCTGAATTTGGTGGCTCTGTAAGTAAGTTAACAATTCGGCTTGCTTGGGTTCATCGACCAGGGTCATCATGCCTTTCTCAACACCCATAGCTACCAAATCATTGTCAGTTACTTCCACCTCTGTATCGACTAAGGCGGCACCCATGCCATAAACGTGATATTT
>DDED01000125.1 GCA_002336035.1 Cellvibrionales bacterium UBA1963 | reverse complement strand
TTATGCGCTAATAACTGCTTCCCCTCTTCATAACACCAGCTACCGACCTGCACATAATCTTCATCAGGCGAAAAAAAATTCAAGCCATCACTCCACGCCTCACTCGCAGGTATGTAGCGAGCCAACACCGAATCACCTTCTTTAATTTCTTTTATTGCCACTTCACTGTCCTTTTTAAGCTTTAATTAGACTGTATTTTTATGTTCTAGATACCAAGCGACTGTATCGCGCACACCCTGCTCAAAGGCTATTTCAGGTTGCCAGCCAAAATGCGATCGGCCGCGTGCGCCATCGACCGTTTTATAAGGCGCGCCATCAAGCTTGGTTAAATCTAACTTGATTTCACCTTCGTATCCCACGATATCACTGATCATCTTAGCCATATCAATAACTGAGATTCCCTTTGCAATGCCAATATTAATGGGCTCAAGTGAAGGCGCTACAGAGATTGATCTTATCATCGCTTGAGCACCATCATCGACATGTAACCACTCGCGAACCGGTTTACCACTACCCCATACATCAACATGGGGAAAAGCGTTCTGTTTCGCTTCAACAAACTTCATGATTAATGCACCCAATGCGTGAGATCGTTCAGCTTCAAAGTGATCTTGAGGACCGTACATATTGGATAAAATAATATTCATTACATCAAGCTTGTATTGTTGAGCATAAGCCCAGGCTCCCACCCAAGAAGCCTTCCTTACAAATCCATAGACCATCACCGAGTCATGTAAGGGCCCATTCCAGAACTCATCTTCTTTAAATAACGTTGCATCCCCTGGATAGGCGCAGTTAGATATCGGATTCACTACTCGAGCAACGCCAAACCGTTGCGCGGCTTCGAGTAAATTCAACGTCATTTGTAAATTATTCTGGAACAACTCGACAGGATGCTGATGGCCAAACTGAATACCACCCACAAACGCTGCGCAGTTAAGAATGTATTGTGGTTGAGTGTCGGTCATCAAATCGCTTAATTCAGAACGATTACGCAAATCAACACCCAAACTTTTCGATGTTGCCGTAAACGGCAGGCCTGCAGCCTGCAACTGCCTACACACGCGTTTACCTAAAAAACCAGTTGCACCTGTAACTAGAATCATTGTCACTCTCAAAACTCAAAGAATTTATCTTAAGCATATGATAACTATAATATTTAAATCTCGACCGCCCAAACCTGACAGGCGAATAAATAACGGCTATCATTAACCATAGGTGGCGGAAAACTATGCCAATGACACAGCTAACACGAGAACCACCTAATAGACTATAGCTGATAGTGTCAGCGAGGCATGAATAAAATGCCGTTTTATCATGGCAATCAAAAGGCGCAAGTCATGCAGCTCAACTCATCACTTCGACTCATTGCTACGTTTACCGTCAATGACAGCAAAGCATCTGTCGCCAGCCATCATGACTTCGCCTTTAATCGCTACCCTGCATTGAAGGAAATTCTCTCTTCTGTGGCTGAGAATACATCGGCTATACCTGTCTTATCTGCCTGCGATAATACACTTATTACTGCATTCACTGAACTCAACATAGCCAAAACCATCAACATCGATCAAGAAAACAGCATTCGCTTTTATCAGCATGTCGACATAACGTTGACCATTATTGCACGCTTTGCAGATCAACCATCAAGCAGAAAATCGCTCGATATTACAGCCAAAGCTGATTTGGTAAAATGGATTGTCCGTCATTATCTTGCTAATAATGCCGATATCACCTCATTAACTCAAGAAAACTTGAATGTACTAAACACCCTAGGCGTGCTTGTCGATCAACAACCGCCTAGTATTGTCTATTACCCCTCACTTGACAATTCTGACTGGCAACAGCAAATAGCCTCTGCAGAAAGGCTTTATTTGCAAGTTGAAAATAATCCAATACCAGAGCCTATGTTAAAGCTGCTAGGCACAAAAATACCCGAAGTGCCTAACGCTAATGTCCTCTGGGGTTGTGAGGCTGGTAGCCGACTGCCTTTCGCCACTGTTGTGCCTAAGAACAAGATGAATGAACTCGATCTAAGCCCTGAGTCGATAAGCAATAGAATACGGGTCAAAGAACAAAAATCACAATGGAAACAAAAAATTGAGATAGCCCGCGTCAATTTTAAGCGGCAAGCCTATGCCAAAATTGACGATATTATTTCAAGCAAACAGCAACTCACTTTGCAACGACACATGAGGGAACTGGTTTCCCATCATTATTTTGGTCCACTCAATGATGGTCAAGTCGAACGCCGAATGGGTATTCATAACGAAAGCGTCACAGCTGCCCTTCACCTTCGTTTAACCAAGTTAGTTAGTCTTGTTACCGGTAAGGATTTAAAACCCTCATATGCTTATTTAGGCTGTTATTTAGACGGTGCCGAATTAAAACCTCATGTCGATCGACCGCAGTGCCAGTTCAACCTTTCTATCGTATTTGATATGTCAGATGAAAAAGACCAAACAACTGAACCTTGGCCTATATTTTTAAAGAAAAACAATCAAACCACCGCTGTTAATTTAGCCATTGGCAGCGGTTTATTGTATCGAGGCACAGAACTTGAACACTGGCGAAAGCCTTTACCGAAAGGCCAGCGGGCAATTGTTTGTTTTTATCATTTTGTCGAAAAAACGTTTAAAGGATCAACCGTTTAAAATTATTGTTAGATCATTATTCAAGACCATCATTTAAATCAACAGCAAAACCTTGCTTTCTCAACAGCTGAAAGCGCCGTGCTTTATCTAAATCGTAAGACACCATTTCGCTCACCATCTCTGAAAATGAAATGGAAGGCTGCCAAGATAATTTCTGTTTCGCCTTGCTGGCATCGCCCAACAACGATTCAACTTCTGTCGGCCTGAAGTAGCGCGAATCAATTTGTATAATCGTTTTGCCGACTAGGTCATGACTATATTGATCTGCCTTCAAAGGATCAATCGCTGTCACCGTCACCGTTTCATTAAGCCCTTCACCTTGCCATGCTAAGGTGAGACCTAACTCATCGGCGGCAGCATTCACAAAATCCCTTACTGAACGCTGCTCACCGGTCGCAATGACGAAGTCTTCTGGATCGTCTTGCTGCAGCATCAACCATTGCATGGCGACATAATCTTTAGCATGCCCCCAATCTCTCTTGGCATTCATATTGCCAAGCAATAAAACATCTTGATTACCCAAGCAGATATTACTCAAACCGCGTGTGATTTTACGAGACACAAAAGTCTCGCCTCGCCGTTTCGATTCATGATTAAATAAAATTCCGTTGCAAGCAAACATACCATAAGCCTCGCGATAGTTTACTGTCATCCAATAAGCGTAAAGCTTAGCCGCCGCATAAGGTGAGCGCGGGTAAAAAGGAGTGGATTCATTTTGTGGCGTTTGCTGAACCAAACCGTACAACTCAGAACTTGCTGCTTGATAAAATCGTGTCTTTTTCTCAAAACCCGATAAACGAATCGCCTCAAGCAGGCGTAGTGTGCCTAATGCATCAACATCAGCCGTATATTCTGGTGTTTCAAATGAAACCGCCACATGACTCATGGCCGCTAAATTATAAATTTCATCCGGCTCAATTCTTTGTATCAATGACGTCAAACTTGCACCGTCAGTTAAATCGCCGTAATGCAGAAAGCAACGGTCTGAGTAATCCTCTTCTGCATTGGCCAGATGATCAATCCTGTCTGTATTGTACGACGACGAACGGCGCTTAATGCCATGCACTTCATAGCCTTTCTCAAGTAAAAACTCTAAGAGATAGGACCCATCTTGGCCCGTCACCCCAGTAATGAGCGCTACTTTACGTTTTACATTCACACCACATCCCCTTACCTAAAAAATTAACTGATAGTTTCTGGCCACTCTCTGAGCCAAGCATTTGCTCTAGCAGTTGCCGGGTTAGGAAAAGCAAGTCTATTCCAACTGAAAGAGCCTAAATGACTCGATTTAAATTCACAATTTTCCATCTTAACACTCTCACCAAAAGGATTAGAGGTGAATAATATGGGCACCTTCGGATCATCAAACAATCGTCTTCGATGAATGGCACTGGTAAACGTACTATAAATTGAACCGGCAAAAATATTACTCTTACTGGCAATCAGTGAACTCAATAAAGCAATAACGTTAGCATCATTAAATGGCAGCGCATCTAACTCTTTTTGATACTTATTAATAATAAATTGATCAATAAAGGTATATTGAGGAAACGCTTTAAGAACTGGCCGGAAAAAAATTTCATCTAAAGAATTATCAGTACAAATAATTAATGGTTCACTTGCGTTAAAAACAGGTGCAATATTATTAACAATATCTTGGCCAGTTGGCGTATTAATCCACCACTGCTTAAAATCACCTAGGCGAATATGAATGGAATTATAGCCACCTAGATCTTTTGAAATTTTTTCCGCTAAATCTAAATAAACCCGCTTAGGCTGAATTCTTTGAATAATACTCTGTATCTTTTTTTTAAGTGAGGATGAAGATAAGAAAAAATAAGCTGAATTACAAAAAGTTCTTTTCTGGCTATAAGCCATCCAGACGTCAGAATCATTATTGGGAAACTGCCAACAATACTGACGCCCATCAATAAAATCCTCCTCTTCCACCTCAGAGTATTTTAAATCATCAGAGAATTTAAAATACGCTTCTGATGCGCAATCACCTTCCCAAGGGAGAAAATATAACTCTTTAAACCCCCGTTTATATAACTTTGTCATACTAATATGTTTTACTGGAAGGTCGAATAAATCCAATATTGCAGCTTCACGATAACGACCATAAAGATGGTCTTCGACCTGAGGAGCACAAGGATACTTATTTAATGACACTAAGGTTCTATTTGCAAGGCAGGCAAGAATCACTCGAATCTCTATTTCCATTAAAACATTGGTCATGCCTCCAAAAGCATGATGGGGAAATACAAGGAATCTCTCCTTTGACATTGTTATTTTCTCCAAGCAGGAACGATAAATACCTAAAAATAAAACTATATCAGGTGAAAAATTAAACTGGCTTGACAGTTAATACAAGTAGTATAGTCTTATAATATTCAATATAACAATAGCTTAAATAAAAGATAGCAGTTGGTTTTTCATATGGAAAATATATTTTTTGATCCACGTAAACTCAAACACTTGGGTAAAAACGTTATTATTGGGAAAACTGTTCGTATTCGCCATCCCGAATTAGTCAGTATTGGCGATAACAGTGTCATTGATGATTTCACCTACATTTCGGCAGAACTTGAGGTTGGGTGTTTCTGCCAGATAGCGTCAAACACCACCATATTAGGTGGCGGCGGATTAGGCAAAGTTGTCTATGAAGACTTATCAGGCAATGCTCCAGGCTGTCGAATTATCGCCGCTTCCGATGATTATTTAACAGGCTTAGGGCACACACTTATACCTAAGAAATATCAAGGTGAGCAACGCGGAGGAGTAACAACACTTAAAAACTTCGTTATTCTTGGAGCTAACACCGTGGTACTACCCAATGTCACCGTTGCGAAAGGAGTATCAACCGGCGCTATGACTCTTTTGAGAAAAGATACTCAAGAGTGGAAGGTCTACAGTGGAAATCCAGCACGAATTATTGGCGATCGAGACAAGGAAGCCTATATGAAAAATCATGATGCGATGTGGAAGGAATATTATGACAATAATGAAACTTTCATTAGTTAATAATCACTTTATATTTGCCCAACTAACCACAACATACCTGACACCACTTTTGACCCGCCGCGCTTCATGTAAATATAAATAGTTTGAGGGAAAGATTAACAAGTCTCCCTTAGCAGGTTTAAACGTATAGTTGAAATATTCAAAGTGAAGTGACCCGCCTTCGTAGTCATCATTCAAATACAGCAAAAGAGAATAATCGCGATCAAGCACCTTCTTCCATTCTTGGCGTTCCTCATCAAAAAAATCAGCATCAGAATGAGGCTGGTAAAAACCTCCATGCGTATATCGCATAAGCTGTGCTTTCTCATATGAACGGATCTTTTTTTTAATTTTTGAGGTTAAGAATTTATGAAAAATATCAGCGACCCATTTATCAATAATCTTTTGCTTCTTACCTAAATCAACAAAATAGGCAACTCTTTTTT
>DDED01000176.1:5451-8689 GCA_002336035.1 Cellvibrionales bacterium UBA1963 | reverse complement strand
TGTGAGGAAGAAGCGCATCATAAACTTGATGCTGAGTCACATTTAAGCCATCAATGCCGCGGTTTCTGGGTTGGTGCTTGGGTCAAGGCCGTGAGTCGAGGATCTTCTGTTGCCGTCGAGGCGGCAAAAAAAATATGAATCGGATGACTCACACCGGTTTGAAGCCAACCATTTTGCTGTATGTCCTTTCGACGATGCCCTTATTAGAACCTTAATATTATATAAGTATTTTAGCCCATTAGTTGACCTACAATAGGGCATATGTCAAATCAACCAACGAGGTGTATCAGTGACTTCAGAGCAGCAATCACCGCACAGCCACGAACCAACCCATCATTATGACGCTATTATTATTGGTGCAGGGGTCAGTGGTCTGTATGCGCTGCATCATTTGCGAGAAATGGGTCTAACGGCACGTGTTTTTGATGGTGCTTCAGATATTGGTGGCACTTGGTGGTACAATCGCTATCCAGGCGCACGAGTCGATGGGCCCGGTAGTCCTTTTTATTGTTACACGTTTTCTGATGAATTAATGCAAGAGTGGGACTGGGCAGAAACTCAATCTAAGCAATCAGACGTGTTAAAATACCTCGAACATGTGGCCGATAAGTTTGACCTGCGGCGTGATATTCAGTTTGATACATGGGTGCAAGACGCTCGTTACGACGAGGTGGCTCAACGCTGGACCATCGAAACCCGCTCAGGTGAATGTGCATCCGCGCAGTACCTGATCTGTGCTGTGGGGGCGTTATCAAAAGCTAATCGGCCAAACATTGCTGGCATTAATGATTTCGCTGGTGAGTGTTACCACACCGGCAGTTGGCCGCATGATCCCGTGTCTTTTGAAGGGAAGCGTGTAGCCGTTATTGGCACGGGTTCCTCAGGTGTGCAGTCGATTCCAGAGATTGCTAAAGAAGCGTCGCATTTAACCGTGTTGCAGCGCACTGCACAGTTTACTTTTCCGGCAGGTAACCGGCCGCTCACAGACGACGACTTGGATGATGTGCGTTCTAATTGGGACGCACTGATAGAGAAAATGCGCGCTCACGGGGGTGGTTTTCCTGCGGGTCCTAATCCATCACGATCTGCACTTGATGACACGCCAGAGGAGCGCGAAGCACTCTATGAATCGTTGTGGGAGCAGGGCAGTTTTCAGATATTCCTTAAACTCTACAGCGATATTGCAGTCAATGAAGAATCGAACAAAACACTGTCTGATTTCGTTCGCAAAAAAATTAGCGAAATCGTTGATGACGCCGAAACTGCTCGTAAGTTGTCGCCTGATCATTTTGTTATGACAAAACGTCCCATTCTTGATGCAGGCTACTTTGAGACCTATAACCGTGACAATGTAGATTTGATTGATTTGCGTGATGACGCCATTGTACGTTTCACACCGACCAGCGTAATCACTGAAAGTGGTGAACACCCTATCGATATGCTCGTGCTAGCAACGGGTTATGATGCGATCAGTGGTTCGATGTTGCGTCTCAATCCGAAAGGACGTGGAGGAGTGAGTTTAAAAGAACGCTGGGATGAGCGCTACCACAATTACCTCGGCATGACGATTGGCGGTTTTCCTAATCTGTTTATGATTCACGGTCCTGGTTCGCCGGGCGTATTTTATAATATGCCATTAGGCGCCGAGCGCCAAATGGATTGGATAGGAAAATGCATGGACCACCTGCGCGAAAAAGAGTTAGGTTCTGTTGAACCGGTAGCTGACAGTGAGCAGGCTTGGTTTGACGAAGTGACCACTATTGCTAACTTCACGCTCTTTCCGCGAACTGACTCATGGTGGACAGGGGCGAATGTTGAGGGTAAGCCGCGTTATTTTTCTGCGTACTTAGGCGGCGCTATGTATTATGACCGTATTGCCGACGTGGCAGCTAATGACTTTGCCGGGTTTGTTTTCGAGCCAGTGCAACGCTCCGACGCTGAGTAAATAACATCATGAATACCAGCACTTAAGAACATTCTCTCAAGTGCTGTTAAATATTCTCGACAACGTCTCTTTTTTATTTAACAACACCTGCCTGTCAGTTCTCGCATTCCAATCATTATTCAGTGCCATTCGCGATACACCTCGTTTCAGCGTTTTATGCCAAGACAACCATCCCTGTGGTGCGTGTCAATCATCATCAACACTCTGTTCGTTACAAATTGATACAACTCAAGCGATTAATGACATATCTGAATGACACTTCTTTTTTATAGTGAACTCAACCAACGTACTACACCAATAAAAAAGGAGATCATCATGAAATTAGTGAAACAGCTTACCGTTATTACTACGATTTTTTGCAGCACCAGTCTGATGGCTGGCAGTATTAATGAGCAGCAAGATAAGCAGCAAGCGCGCATTCAGCAAGGCGTTGTCAGTGGTGAATTAACGAAAAGAGAAGCCGCCAAGCTCAGTAAACAGCAAATCAAAACTCAGCGAAAAGAGATGCGGTTTAAATCTGATGGGCAATTTACCAAAAAAGAACGGGCGTTGGTTCAGCGCGATTTAAATCGACAAAACAAAGCGATCTACCGACAGAAGCATGATCAACAACAACGCTTTTAGGACTAATGGTTTAAGTTTAAAAGGCGGATCTAGACGCTCAAAGGGTAGTTTTATCGCTATTCTTTGGGTCGTAAAGCGCTACCATGTGTTTTACTTTGCAAGCTTGTTGTTAGAAGTAGAGGATGAGCGATGTTAATAACAAAAAAAATAAATCACATTTTTATGACCGTTTTCGTCCTCGCAACTGCTGCAGTGACACTATTGGGTATGAAGGCCTATGCTCTGCAGTGGGATTATACCAATGTTGCTTATGGTCCTGAGGCGCGGCAGTGGATGAACATTGCCGTGCCCGTAGCTGCTGAGCCCTCGGGTATTTTCTTTTGGGCCCATGCCAATGGCGGCAGTCCTAACAGTTTGACCGAGAAAGAAGCCGACGCGATGCTCGACAATGGCTATGCAGTCGTCAGTTGGGGGTCAGTTGGGTCATTGTCGGGTCAAGCCACTGACTTAGTCACTGGATGGGCCGATGCGCAAGAGGTTTTCGATTATGTTCGCGCCAATGCAGCTACGTGGAACATGGACCCCAATAATATTATTATTGGCGGCCGATCACGCGGTTCGGTCCTCAGCTGGAAGTTGGCACACAGTCCGCATTCGGCCATTGTAGGAATCTATATGTACAACGCGTTGCCTCAGGGTGTGTGGGTGAACACGACCGTTTGGGACCCA
>DDED01000176.1:0-5149 GCA_002336035.1 Cellvibrionales bacterium UBA1963 | reverse complement strand
GGGTGAACACGACCGTTTGGGCCCCCGCCGCTGAGGTCACGGCTGACGCCCCGCTGACGTATTTGGTGTATGGGCCGGAGTGGGGTTCGTCCGATGGTCATGCCCCCGACAACGTGGCGCCGGTTGAGGCTAAGTATAGCCAAATGGGTATTGAGGATCGCTACACCCTCTATCAAGACATGTGGGGTGACTTTCAAGATAGCAATGGTCAGTGGAGCAACGAATATTCCACTTCGCACTATTTGCCGGAGATGATTGCATTACTCGAAAGCACAGAGGGCCCTACTAACGGCTATAACATGCTACTGATGGGCAATAGTTTTTTTAAACCCTATGCGAATAGAATCGGAGATCTGGCCATTGATGCTGGTTATGCCGGCCATACAGACACCGTGGTGACTCGAGGCGGTGACAACGGCTGGCCTATTTCTTTTTGGAATGACGATGGGGCGGGTGACATTGGCGATGAGCACCGATTAATTAAAGCAACCTTAGATGCCGGTGGCGTAGATATTTTGGGTATGGTTCCCACTAACCCAGAGGGGATAGTGAACCCCACCGATGGCTACAGTGAATGGATTCACTACGCATTACAAAACAACCCTAACATTAAGGTGTTTATATCCCTGTCGCCACCAGACTTCCCCAGTATTTGGCAGCAGACGGCTGAAACGGCTGGATTCAACAACATGCAAGCAGCGTGGGAGGCCTATATGTATGGAGGGGTTCATCAAACCCTGTTGGAATTGCTGCGCGACGAATTCCCGTCCACCACTTTTTTTACGATTCCTACGGGCCAAGCAGCGCTAACGCTCAGGCAAATGTTCGACGACGATGTGTTATTAGATGATGTTGCCTTTCAAGGCCTCGCAGCAAACTCGCTTTTTACTGACACAAAAGGGCATCAAGGTGACATAGTTGCGACCACCGGTTCGCTTGTCTGGTTGAACGCACTGTATGGTGTTGATTTGTCCGCGTATTCTTATGACACAGGGTTCAACACCGATTTAAAAGGCATCGCGCAAACTGTTATGGATGAGCATTTTGGTAAAGGGCTCTCCGTTCATTCAGTGCCGACTGTAGGTTGGGTAGGCTCGTTAGCGCTGGGTCTGTCAATGTTGGTTTTAGGGTTGATGAGGGTAGCGAGAAGATAAAACTTTTTGTTGAAAAGAGTTGTGAGCTGTGAGTGAATTGCCGCGGCTTTTTGGGCGAAAGGAAGCCTAAGGAAGCCAATCAGGTCCCCTTCATTTTTCGTCTTATTCGAACCGGACTATCAGGTTGGTTCGAAGATGGGGTCGAGCCGATGAAATAGCGGATTCTCGCTGTCAGGGTTGGTCCCAGCGATAAGCATTGAAAACCGCAAGATGCGCTTATGTTGTAACTGAACCCAAGCCGCATCAAGCTTAGCTTGACTCATCGTAGCGTCACTTATTGAGCTTTGCATGTCGGCCATCACTTGCAGTGCCGCTTGGTCGGCGTCAATTAAATTACTGGCGACTATATTGTGCCCTAAGGTCTGCATTAAGGCATTAAAGTCGGCCACTGTTTCATGCTCAAACCAATCGCGATAGCGGGCATGATTCAGCAAGAACTGAGGAATTGAATGCAGAAGATCTCGCTCCCAGCGTTCAAAACCACGTGAGGTAGGCAGGCGTTCTATATCGACGCATAATTTTTGTAGCCCCGAATCTTCCCAGCGTTTAATTGTCGGTTCAGGTAAATAAAGATCGTAGTCAAGGCTAATGCCTTGTAATTCAGCAACCGATTCATAAGCTCTTCGAGTGATGCTGGCGTATTCCAGCGCGCCTTCGATCCAATTACCGCCATGGGCATTCGGTTGCATGAAAAAAGTGGCGCCAATGCCCGAGAGTTGCAAGAAAGCCACCGTGTGATAAGCCACTGCAGTCAGATCTACTTGACGACCACTGACCGCTTCATAGCGCCGGTATAGGGCGGGGATATCCCCCATATTTTCATAGGGGTGGCGACCGCGAAAGCAGGCGAGGTCCCAATGAATATCACCAATGTTGGCAATTTCAAAATCCAGTAATGCTAAGACATCGGTGCCGGCTGACATGAACTGGCCCGCATCACCGGCAATAAAGTGGGCTTCGGTGCGATGCTGAGGCACATTTTGACGTAACCATTGCTGTAAAAACTCGAGCGGCGGATCAATATTCCCAGCTTGTTTACCGACGCCATACATGCGCTCGGTAGTGTGCAAGGCGATTTCGGTTGGGGTTTTGGGTGGCGCACTGAGTCGTTTAATATGAGTGAATTCGCTGACGGGTACGGCATGCATCGCCGCGAGGTGCTCCATATAATTCAGCATTGCCTGCCAGCGCTCATCACTCATCGTTGAGGGATTGTCAATCGCCGTATGCAACATGCCGGGCGCGCGGTCTTCAGTATCAATCCAGTCCATCACAAAGGCTTTGGGTGAATCGACCCAGCCATAAATATGCGGGACTTTTATCCCATTCGCCTCGAGTGCTTGCATGACTTCCATTTCAAACTTTAAATCTTGTTTACCTGCAATCGAGCGATTGCCTCGAAATAATACCGCGTTTGTTTCACCGTTAGCGAGGTAAGTGACTTTCCATTGTGGTCGCCAACGCTCTAGCCGACGAACATCAGTGACCTCACCGTTTAAGTGTTCTTTTACCCAATCGCGAATCCCTTTATGCTGCGCTGTCTCTACGGCATCGTAATCAACTGGGTTCGTGCTGCTAATTTCTTTTTTCACCTAAAGGTCTCCTAACTGATAATGACTTCCCTCTAAGGAACACCATACGACTGCTCGTGTTTGGTTTCACTTAAATATGATTAATTTCCATTGAGACTAGCTTATTTTACAAGCGAATTTTAATACTGTAGCTTGTAAGCTCGCATGATTAATTTTTTACAGACAATAGTTATGGCAATAAGGGCGAGATATTGATTAAAAAAATAATGATAGTGTTGGCTTTGCTGGTCGCCATGACCGTTATAATCGATTCAGATTGGGAAGTCAGTCATGAAGTGACAATTGCCGCTAATCCTTCGGTCGTCTGGTCACTGTTGGCACATGCAGAAGGTTACGCTGAATGGAATCGTTACTCACCCAATATAAAAGGCCGTATTGCGGAAGGCGAGGTGGTCTGGATAGAGGCGCATTTAGACAACGAGGTTAGGCAGGTAAAGAACCGAGTCTTATCGGTTATACCAGAGCAAGAGTTGTGTTGGCAGTCGGGTGGTTGGTATGGTTATTTAGCGCGAGGTACGCGTTGTCGCTGGCTGTCAAAGACGACTAATGGCGATACCTTATTAGTGCATCATGAGCTGATGAGTGGCCCTTTAGCGTGGTTGATTGAAGTGCTCTATCGAGAGCGCATAGAGCGCGGCATTCAACTGGTCGATGATTCAGTCGCAGAACGGGCCGAGGCATTGGCGCGCATTTAGTCTTCTTTAATTATTATAAGTCATAGCCGTTAATCAATGAGTGTGGTTTTTACTCTGTCTAGTTACACCCAAACCGAGCATCGAAAGAAAAAGTGCTATAAAGCCTAGACCACTCATGGCGGAAACGGTAAGTGCGTCGTTGGTCGGTGTTAAAGGTTCGGGATCTTCGCCGTCAAATAAGCCGTCATTGTCGCTATCATTATTGAAGGGGTCGGTGCCTTACGCGATTTCATCGGCAAGTACAGGTTTCAGCGCCAGGCAGGGGTTCAGATATTCCTGTGGACTCGACGACTAAAGTATCAAATCGGCCGTCCTTGGCCATTGTATCTTCTCTTCCAGTAAGTCTTCTACCTTTTCTTCCGAAACGCTTGTCAGCGAAAGCCACTTTATTGCTCACAATGAATGCGGAATTTCATGCGGTATCATCAAAAAGCATGAGTCCACTCAAAGAAGAGCTCACTTCTCATCGTGAGTTTCATGCCGTCGTTTATCGCATTAATACTTAGCATATTGCGACTCTCTTTTTTCTTTTGATATGTTATAAAAAATTATTATTGGCGTGTCGATCTCACTTTAGTTAGGGGTATGGTGTAGAGGCGCTAACAATTTGGGTTGCTATTTTCAGCAAAGCATAAGAATAATTGACTATATAACAAGCAAAATCAGTGAGTTATATGAATAAGGTTACTATTTCGAGTATCTTGGTACTTGCGTTTATAATGATATGTTGTATCATTTATAACATACTTTGGTCTTAAGTGTGTTGCAAATTCTTAGGCTGGTAACTGTTTTTTTTATTATCGAGGTTCTCTAGAGTCAGTAAGGGCTTCTTGGACACATTAATTATGATTAGCGTACAAGCATTAGCAGATAAAACAGCGATTAGCCTCTCTTTTATCTGCGCGGTTCATTGTTTAGCAATGCCACTCATTTTTTTACTGCTTCCTTCATTAGCGGCCATCTATTTTGACGATGAAACTGCGCATTTGCTAATGCTGTTTGCTGTTTTACCCGTCAGTATTTTTGCACTCACTATGGGTTGCACAAAGCATAAAGATATTGTTGTTTTTATACTCGGTGCGGTAGGCCTGGCCATATTGGTGACTGCCGTTTTGCTTGGCCATGATGCTCTTGGTGAACTAGTTGAAAAAGTACTTATATTGTCTGGTGCAACCATTATTGCGCTAAGTCATATTAGGAATCATGCCTTATGTCAGCGCTCTGATTGTGATTGCCATTCTTAATGTTGACATCTTTTCTTTTTGTAAGCGTTGCTTTTAAGTTGCCTAATTGTTTGATGAGCGTGTAATGCCAAACCTTTCAAATAAAATTGAAGCAGTTCCTACAAACATCATCACAGGATTTTTGGGTGTAGGAAAAACTTCAGCCATTTTGCATCTATTAAAATCGAAGCCGGACGATCAACGCTGGGCTATCCTTGTCAATGAATTTGGCAAGGTCGGAATTGATGGCGCGCTCTTTAAAAGTCATGACTCTTCACCAGAAAGTATTTTTATTCGTGAAGTACCTGGAGGTTGCATGTGTTGTACTTCAGGGTTGCCGATGCAAATAGCGCTTAATCAACTGCTTATGCGGGCAAAGCCCGATCGACTATTGATTGAACCCACCGGACTTGGTCATCCCATTGAAGTGATGCAAGTTTTATCATCAGAACACTATGCCGATGTACTATCAATTGAAAAAATAA
>DDED01000160.1:13281-87186 GCA_002336035.1 Cellvibrionales bacterium UBA1963 | reverse complement strand
ATTCATCCTGGTTATGGCTTTTTAGCTGAGAATGCTGACTTTGCTGAACAAGTAGAAAAAAGCGGCTTCACCTTTGTCGGCCCTAGCGCCAGTGTTATTCGCATCATGGGTGATAAAGTCGCTGCTATTCAAGCCATGCAAAAGGCTGGCGTGCCAACGGTTCCTGGCTCTAACGGCCCGCTAACAGAAGATGCAAGTCGATCGTTAAAAATTGCAACAGAAATTGGCTACCCGGTCATTATTAAAGCCGCCGCTGGTGGTGGCGGTCGCGGTATGCGAATGGTCAAATCGGATACTGATCTAATCAGTTCTATTGCGCTCACTCAAGCTGAAGCCAAAGCAGCCTTCGGTGATGACACCGTTTATCTGGAAAAATTTCTGGGCAATCCTCGTCATGTTGAAATTCAAGTATTAGCCGATGGGCAAGGTCAGGCCGTCCATCTTGGTGATCGCGACTGTTCGTTGCAACGACGCCATCAAAAGGTCATTGAAGAGGCGCCGGCGCCTTTAATACCAGACGATGTCCGAGCAGAAGTTGCAAATGCTTGCACTCAAGCCTGTATTGATATTGGCTACAGTGGAGCAGGCACTTTTGAGTTTCTCTATGAAGATGGTAGATTTTTCTTTATAGAAATGAATACCCGCGTGCAAGTCGAACACCCCGTTTCAGAAATGATTACTGGCATTGACATCGTAAAAGAACAACTGATTATTGCTTCAGGTGAAAAGCTCAGTTTTACACAGGAGGATATTCGGTTCACAGGCCATGCCATTGAATGCCGAATTAATGCCGAGGACCCTGATAACTTTATGCCAAGCCCCGGCCTTATCAAGCACTTCCATGCGCCCGGCGGGAACGGTATTCGCGTCGATTCACACATTTATAGTGGCTACAGGGTTCCGCCGCACTATGATTCATTAATCGCTAAAGTAATTAGCTATGGGCCAGATCGCGATACCGCCCTTAGTCGCATGAACAATGCTTTGGATGAACTTGTTATTGACGGGATCAAGTCCAACACTGCATTGCATCAACGATTAGTTCGCGACACAGAGTTTCGATGTGGCGGTGTAAATATTCATTACTTAGAACAAAAGCTGGCCGCAGAAGACACATGAACTTTAGCGCTCAACAACAGCCATAATGAGTTGGTTGCAACTGCACATAAACACGCAAGCCGCGAGCGCTGAAAGCCTAGAGCAAGCACTATTAAATAACGGTGCACTGTCCGTCACGCTTCAAGACAATGCTAATCAGGCGTTGTTAGAACCTGGCGTTGGTGAAACGCCACTATGGGACGCAACTAAACTTAGCGCTTTATTTCAAGAGAATACAAACATTGACGACCTGCTGAAATCGCTTAGTCAGGAACTGGACTATGCTTTTCCTCCCTATCAAGTAGAAATGATCGCCGATGAAGACTGGGAACGGCGCTGGTTAGATGACTTCTGTGCCATGCAATTTGGCCAGCATTTATGGATTGTGCCGTCCTGGCAGACGCCCCCTGATATTAACGCATGCAATATCATTCTTGACCCTGGCTTGGCCTTTGGCACTGGAACCCATCAAACCACTGCCATGTGCTTGGAATGGCTGGCGGTCAATCGCATGGACGGCCTCACCGTTATCGATTACGGCTGCGGCTCAGGTATTTTGGCCATTGCAGCGCTGTTACTGGGCGCAACACAAGCAATCTGCGTTGATAACGATCCACAAGCGTTAGTGGCCACCATGGCTAATGCCAAACAAAACGGTATCGATGCTTCTGCACTTATTACCTGCACACCAGAAGACCTCGATCAAACGCTAAACCAGCAATTGGGCGCGAATCACGAAGGCTGTGATGTAGTTATTGCAAATATTTTAGCCGGTCCATTGATTGAATTATCACCAAGATTGACCCATTTACTGCGCAAAGGCGGTCAATTAATGCTGTCAGGTATTCTCAGCGAACAAAGTGACAGCGTTATTAAGGCTTATGAGGCACGTATGACCATTCACGCGCCTCACTCAAAAGACCAATGGATTCGACTCAATGGCGTCAAATAAAGTGATGAGCAAAATATAATTGCACCGTTGATAGCATCTTAGAACAAAGGTCACTATCATGTCGTATTCAGGCAAGCTATTAGATTGTAAGTGGCCACTCACCAATAAAAAAAAACCCACCATGATTACTATCGGTCCTTATCAACTCCCTGGCCAAGCGGTATTAGCCCCTATGGCTGGCATTACAGACCAACCCTTCCGGCAAATATGTCGGCGCATGGGCGCTGCAATGGTCACGGCTGAAATGTCTGCCAGTAAAATAGAGCTGCGACAGACACGAAAATCCTTACTGCGACGGGCTGATGGCGATGACTCTGAACCCAGAGTGATCCAAATCGTTGGCACTGATCCAAAAGAAATGGCCACAGCCGCTAATTATCATGTTGAATCTGGCGCTCAAATTATCGACATCAACATGGGGTGTCCCGCCAAAAAAGTATGTAAAAAACTAGCCGGCTCTGCGCTGATGAAAGACCCACGCCTTGTTGCTAAGATAGTAAGCCAAGTGATTGACGCGGTAGCCGTTCCAGTGACATTGAAGATCAGAACCGGCTGGGACCTAGATCACAAAAATGCCGTCGAGATTGCTCGCATAGCGGAAGATCTTGGTATTCTATCGCTTGCTGTCCATGGTCGCTCACGAGCCTGTCGATTTAACGGAATGGCTGAATACGACACAATTGCCGCAGTCGTTGCCGCGGTCAATATTCCGGTATTCGCAAACGGGGATATTAATTCTGGTCAAAATGCACAAAAAGTTCTCAAATACACGGCGGCTCAGGGTGTAATGATAGGCCGAGCAGCCCAAGGACGGCCCTGGATTTTTGATGAAATTAATCAATATCTGAATGCGACGCCTGAAACTGTGCGAAAAACAAACAGTTACGAGCCGTTTTTGCTTAAAAAATGGCATATTAGTTTGATTATTGAGCATATACAGTCTATTCATGACTATTATTCTCGCTTTGAGGCAAATCATTCCTTGATTCAAAGCAAAAAAACATCGGTAATTAAAAAAGAACAAGCCGTTGATCTGGCAGTAAAAATATCTAGGAAACATGTTTGCTGGTATTTCAATCAGATGCTACAATGCACCGCAAGTCTGAGGGATAAAAGAAATACGGATTCTTCAGGGGCTACTCGTATTGATTCTGTAGCTGAAGAAAATAAGGCCATAAAAAAAATCGAAACTGCAAAAAAGCAGTTCAACACGCTATTACTTGCCAAGGATCAACTGCAGTTCCTTAAGCATTTATTTAGTGAAACTAACCTAACAGGGGATATTGCAGCATGAGCAACAGCGAATCTTTATTGCAGCAACAAGCAGAGACTCACACCTCACTGGAGCAACCTTTAGCAGCAGCTAACTCTACATCTAGTTTGCGAGAAAATGTAGAAACTGCTATGGCAAACTACTTCAAACATCTCGATGGACAACCAGTTTCTGATGTTTATCAAATGGTGATGTCAGAAATAGAAGCACCACTTCTCGAGCAAGTGATGAAGTACGTGCGCAACAATCAAACGAAAGCGGCTCATTTATTAGGTTTGAACCGAGGCACGCTTCGTAAAAAATTAAAGCAGTACGGTTTATTGTAACGTTCACAGTTTACGTAATAAGTATATTTGGACGCTAACCTTTGTGAAAGTATTGGGTAAGTTGTCCAACATTACTTAAAGAGTAACTGGAATTCTAACCCCATCGAAAGGCACTTGTCTCACATAACGGCAAGTGCTTTTTAGTTTCAGTTACCTTAACTCGTAACGCACAGTCGAACAGCTTTACTGTCCATAACTTCAATTTCATTGAATTTCATACCGGTGACAATCATAACGACCATCAATGATTTTTACCGTGATTCATTTTTACCTCACCCATTAACTAAGATAAAGACTTATTATGAGCAATCAATCACTGGCAATGGTGCGTCGCGCACTGATCAGCGTTTCCGATAAAACTGGCATTGTCGAATTCGCACAAAAACTTAATGATTTAGATATAGAGATTCTCTCAACCGGCGGTACTTATAAATTATTAATTGATAAGGGTGTAACCGTAACCGAAGTCTCCGAGCATACTGGTTTTCCTGAGATGATGGACGGTCGAGTGAAAACATTGCATCCAAAAATACACGGCGGTATTTTAGCGCGCCGAGGAACCGATGAAACCGTGATGGCGGACAACGGGATAACGCCAATCGACCTAGTCGTTGTTAATTTATATCCCTTTGAGCAAACGGTCGCCAAACCAGATTGCTCTCTGGAGGAGGCAATAGAAAATATTGATATTGGCGGGCCTACAATGGTTAGGGCGGCAGCAAAGAATCACCAAGATGTCACTATCGTCGTTAACGTTAGCGACTATGAGAAAGTACTCAATGAGTTGAGTGAGCATGCTGGCGCAACCAGTCATAAGCTTCGATTTGACTTGGCCATTAGCGCTTATGAACATACCGCCGCCTATGATGGCGCCATTGCTAATTACTTTGGCCAAAAGGTTGAGGGTGGGAGCGCAGGATTTCCTCGGACACTGAATAGTCAATTCATTAAAGTTGAGTCGCTCCGCTATGGCGAAAACCCTCACCAAGCATCCGCTTTTTATGTCGAGAAAAACCCTCGAGAAGTGGGCATTGCTACGGCAACACAATTACAAGGAAAAGCCCTTTCTTACAATAACATTGCGGATACAGATGCCGCATTAGAAACAGTAAAATTATTCTCTGAGCCTAGTTGCGTGATTGTTAAGCACGCCAACCCCTGCGGCGTCGCCACAGCTGACGATATCCAGCAGGCTTATCTTCGCGCGTTTGCTACTGATCCTGAATCCGCGTTTGGTGGAATCATTGCATTCAACCGTGAATTGGACGAGGCAACCGCAATGGATATCTGTGAACGCCAATTTGTCGAGGTGATTATTGCCCCAGGCGCCAGTGACGCTGCTCAGACAGTCATCGCTGCAAAGAAAAATCTACGGTTATTAGTCTGTGAACAGTGGACTGAATCGCTTCCTGCGCTGGACGCAAAGCGAGTCAATGGCGGGCTGCTAATTCAGGATCGCGACATTGCCCTAGTCGGCATTAACGAATTAACTGTGGTTAGCAAAAGGCAACCGAGTACAAGTGAAATCGCTGATTTAATGTTTAGCTGGAAAGTTGCTAAAATGGTCAAATCAAACGCTATTATTTATGGCAAAGCCTTGCAAACTATTGGTGTCGGCGCAGGGCAAATGAGCCGAATTAATTCGGCCCGAATCGCTGCCATTAAGGCTGAGCACGCAGGGCTCGACGTCACTGGCGCCTGCATGGCATCTGACGCTTTCTTTCCTTTTCGCGACGGCATCGATAATGCAGCAAAAGTTGGTATTAGCTGCGTGATTCAACCAGGCGGGTCCATTCGAGATGAGGAGATCATTGCCGCTGCTGATGAACATAACATGGCAATGGTCTTTACTGGCATGCGACACTTTCGACATTAATTGAAAACAATCGTCTAATTTATTGAGTGAATTTTACTATGCAGGTTTTAGTCATTGGTAGCGGCGGAAGAGAGCATGCGTTGGCATGGAAGTTATCTTTAAGTTCAAGCGTTGAACACGTGTTTGTTGCACCCGGTAATGCCGGCACAGCAAACGAGGCCAATCTGGAAAACGTTGATATTAATCCCAATGACCACGATGCCCTAGCCGCTTTTGCTCAGCAACACAATATTGGATTAACCATTGTTGGCCCTGAAGCGCCATTAGTTGCTGGTATTGTCGATCGATTTTCTGAATTAGGCTTGCGCTGTTTTGGCCCAACTGCAGCAGCAGCCCAGCTCGAAGGCTCTAAGTCATTCACCAAAGATTTTCTAGCTCGACAGGGTATACCCACTGCCGATTATCAGACTTTTACTGATACCGAACAAGCACTCGCTTATGTTCAGAAACAAGGCGCACCTATTGTCATTAAAGCTGATGGTCTTGCCGCGGGTAAGGGCGTTATTGTTGCTACGTCCCTGCAGCAAGCAGAAACCGCTATTCAAGACATGCTTGCCGGCAATGCTTTTGGCGAAGCCGGTCACAAGGTAGTCGTTGAAGAATTTCTTGAGGGCGAAGAAGCCAGCTTTATTGTTGTAACCGATGGTAAAACCGTCCTACCCATGGCAACCAGTCAAGACCATAAGCGAATTGGCGAAGGTGATACGGGGCCTAACACGGGTGGCATGGGAGCTTATTCGCCGGCTCCTGTCGTCACTAGCGAGGTTCACGATAAAATTATGTCGCAAGTTATCTATCCTACGGTCCGCGGCATGGCTGCTGAAGGCAATCATTACAGTGGGTTCCTTTATGCCGGTTTGATGATTAACTCCCAAGGCGATCCAAAAGTTATTGAATACAACTGCCGTTTTGGCGATCCTGAAACACAACCAATCATGATGCGCATGGAATCTGACTTTCATCAATTGTGTCTTGCCACCGTGGATGGCACGCTGGCTGAGCAAACAATTAATTGGACAGATCAAGTCGCGCTAGGTGTTGTCCTTGCTGCAGGCGGATACCCGAATGAGTATAATAAAGGCGATACGATAGAAGGTCTTGAAGCTGTCGACGCTAAAGACTGTAAAGTTTTTCACGCTGGGACCCAGCAACAAGACGGTAATATTATTACTGCGGGTGGTCGCGTTTTATGTGTTACGGCACTGGCTAAAAGCGTCACCGAAGCTCAAGCAAAGGCCCATGCCACGGTCGAAAAAATTCAATGGCCAGGCGTTCAATCGAGAAAAGATATCGGTTTTCGCGCAATAAAGCGTGAACAACAGCAGTAGCTTATATTAATTACCAAATAAATAGACTATTTGTCTCTATAGCCAGATAAAATTTATTTTTTTACTCATTCTAGTTGGGCCGTTGTGATACATCAGCTAATAAAAAATCCTTTTTTGCATTGCTTAATTATCGGCTTTCTATTGACAATGGCAAGTCAATTAAAACCACAGCAAACAACAATTGTTTTACACCATGGCGAAATAAACGCATTGCAAAGAGAATTGGCCCAGTCAGTCAATGCGCAGACAGTCGATTTTAATAGCACGGCTCAATTACTAGCTGAGCAAGAAATTCTTTTCTTAGAAGCCAAAAAGTCGGGTTTTGATAAAGTCGATAGCGTCGTTCTCAGGTTAGCCAATATTGCTGAGTTCCTGCAATTAGCTAACCCTGAGCAAAGCCTCGAAGAAAAATATCAAGCAGCCTTAGCGATGAAGCTTGATGAAACCGACATTATTGTCAGACGACAAATGATCAGCATTTATCAAGCAGCACTAAGAAACAGTGCTTCCTCTCAGACGCCTAGCAATCAAGCCATTAACGACTGGTATAAAAAAAATCAATCATTATATATTGATGCGCCAAAATACGCTTTCTCACATGTCTATTTATCTGTCGACAACCACCACTTAACCACTTCTAACGACAGAGATTTGTTTAAGACACTTCAATCGGATTTTTCAACTATTAATTATTCAGATCGTTCCGCAATCCCACGGAATAACCCCAGTAACGATCATATTTCTGCAGCTATTGCACTTGGCGATGTGTTTTATGGCGGTCATCACTTCAATCTACAAAGCGAGCACAGCATTGCAAAACGATTTGGCCAGTCGTTTTCAGACCAACTAGCAAAGTTAACACTGCAGTCTTGGTCTGAACCTATTGAGTCAGCTTTTGGACAGCACTTCATATGGCTTAACGAAAAAAAAAATTCCACACTTAAACCCTTGGACGAAGTTAAGCGGCAAATCATCAACACGTTAAACAGGCAATACACACTTGAGCGTTATAATGAGACAATTAGCGATCTTAAAACCGGCTACCGCGTGCTGATCGAAGATGAAACAGGCATCCAAACAGTGTTAATGTTAAATGCGCTTAAAAATAACAATGATTAAACGACTAGCCGATGCTTTAAGGCATCTCGGTATACCGTCCTATTTATTTATATGTATTTTATTGCAGCCCTTTCTCGTTCACGCACATCCTCTTGCACCCGGTTTATTAGCAATTGATGAAATTGCCGATAAACAATTTCAAGGGGTGTGGAAGTTACCCAAAAAGATTGCTGCCCAAGGTCAATTACAGCCTGTATTTCCTAGCCAATGTCAGCTGCAAGAGGTTAAACAGGCATTGGCTGAGGGCACGGGCCGTTCTCAACGTTTTAAGCTGAACTGTAGCGAGCATTTAGTTGGTCAAACTATCGGCGTAAAAGGGATGAATAAGCGCGGCAGCGGGGTGTTATTACGAATTAAATTTAATGACGGTCGTCTGATTCATCAAATGCTGGATCAACAAAATAACTTTTTGGTCGTTCCTTCTAAGCAAAATCTTTTTGAAGTGGTTGCACGCTATATTAAATTAGGTGTTGATCACCTGATGACAGGCGTTGATCACATTCTTTTTGTGATCACGCTTGCATTACTGGTTGGCTGGAACAGACAGTTATTCTGGACTATTACTTTTTTCACTATTGGCCACAGTATCACTTTATCAACGACAGCATTAAGCAATATCAGCCTACCGTCATACTTTGTCGAAGCCATGATAGCCCTTTCTATTTGCTGGGCTGCCACTGACGCGTTGAAGCCAAACCAGCAAGGGATTATTCGGTCGCGCCCTTGGCTCATGTCAGGCAGCTTTGGCTTATTGCACGGCATGGGTTTCGCTGGCGCTCTGGCTGAGATTGGACTCCCACAACAGGCCATTTTTCCCGCTTTAGCCGCCTTTAATATTGGTATTGAAATCGGACAGCTATTGGTTGTTGGCTTACTATTTTTAGCACTTTATCTATGCAGTTTCATGCAATTAAAAATTTCATCAACGGTAAAGAGAGTCGGCTTTTATATTATTGGAATTATAGGCTCAATCTGGTTTTGGCAGCGAATGTTAACACTCTAAAGGGTGGTTAATAATAATTAAAGCGTTATTAAAAACGTCAGTTCAGCTGTTACACTGCTTTTTAACAATTACCAAAGGATAAAACATGCCTGAATCTGGCCGGCCAAGATCGTCTAAGGACACGTTTTCGCATAACTTAAACTTTTTGGCAGACCAAAAAGTTAACCCTCTACTGAGAAGAATTCAGCGCGGCATTGAAAAAGAAGGGTTACGGACCACGTTAACCGGCGAGCTAGCCCAAAGTGCTCATCCCATAGGGCTTGGCTCTGCATTAACCAACAGTTGGTTAACCACCGATTTCAGCGAATCATTGCTAGAATTTATTACTCCTGTTTTTGATTCAATTGACGAGACTTTAGTGTATTTAGACACCACACATGCTTTAGCTTATCAGCAAATGAACGACGAAATCATCTGGGGAGCTAGTATGCCCTGTATTCTTCCAACGGATAAGCACATACCTATTGCTCAATATGGGCGGTCTAACGTAGCAACAATGAAAACCGTATATCGCAGAGGGCTTGGCCACCGTTATGGCCGAGCAATGCAAACTGTCGCTGGTATCCATTATAACTTTTCATTACCTGAAACCTTTTGGCGTCATGCATTCGAACACGATAAGTGTAATGGTCAGACTGAGCATAAATATCTACAACATTATATTGATCAACGTTACTTTGACCTGATAAGAAATTTTAGGCGTTACTACTGGCTGTTAATTTATTTGTTTGGCGCAGCACCCTGTGCCGATAAATCTTTTGTCCAAGAAAGGCATCATGATTTACAGTCGCTTTCTGAAAATGATATTTACAAACCCTTTGCTACATCGTTACGAATGGGTGACCTTGGCTATCAAAGCTCTGCACAAAATGCACTGTATGTGTGTTACAACACACTGCAAAGCTACGCTGACACCATCAATAAAGCGCTGCGCACACCTTACCCTGATTATCAGAAATTTGCCGATCCAGTAAATGGAGAGCATCAACAGCTTTCGTCCTCAATGCTACAAATAGAAAATGAATTTTATTCTGCTATTCGTCCAAAGCAAGTTGCTCGCAGTGGCGAAACACCGATTAAGGCACTAACTCAACGCGGTGTAGAGTATATAGAAATAAGGTGTCTTGATATTAGCCCCTTTAGTCCACGTGGCATCGATGATACAACAATTCGTTTTCTTGATGCCTTTTTACTGTATTGTTTGACGTCTGAAAGCCCACCTAGTAACCCCAAAGAATATGAGTTAATTGCATTAAATCAAGAACGTATTGTTAATTATGGCAGGAAGCCCGGATTAAACGTTTTATGTGGTGGCCAAGAGCTACCCATGCAAAAATGCGCAAATAATATGCTCGATCAAATCCACGATATCGCTACTGAATTAGATAATGCCCACGGCGGCACCCATTATACTGAAACCGTCATTGCTCAACGTGAAAAAGTTTCCGACAGCGCATTAACACCATCAGCCCGCGTACTTGCAAAGATGGACGAATCCAAAGCGTCACATATTCAATTCAATTTAGCTCAAGCTACTAGTCATGCTGATTATTTTAGCGCGTTAAATATTGACACGCATCAACAAGAAAGCCTTATGTCAATCGCGCGTCATTCAGTTGAGCAACAGGAGGGGCTGGAACAAGAAGATGACGTTGATTTTTCAACTTTTTTAGCCGACTATTTTAATCAATAAGCTACCTTGATTTTTTATCGGTTTATAACAACAATGAGGACAGCCACTTCATGGTTTGATACTCGCTTATTGGACGAGGCCAGCGATGAAATTGATAGCCAATTTTTGGCTGAAAAAATTTGTCAAATGCCATTGGTAATTAGAGTGCATATAGTCATTGGGATTTTATTGCCGAAGTAACCGCAAAAAATATGGCGCATTAAAAAGGTTTTGTGCGCGACCAGGTCTGAGTTGGGTTACACACTGTCATTAACTGCATTCTACAGTCTGTCAGGTGCTGCTAGGACTGCAGATTGATGCTTTTATGCTGTCTAAGCCCCAAAAAATTGTTAGTTAGTTGTGAAAACAATGCCCTTGTTGGTCCTATGAATATTGGGGAGATAATGGCTTTTATGCCGAAACACCCCCTCTAACTTTCAACTGATTATGAGAACCATAACGTCGATAGCTATTCGCACTGCCTATTGGAATATTTGTAGTGCCTTGAATACCGGCCATCCAGCCATCTCGAGGCCCTACCCTTAAGTTTGCTAAAAGATAAAAACCACACCCTATACGGACTAAAACCGTACTTACTCATACCTAAAGAGTCTACAATAAAGGATCATGAGCATGCGGGGGATTGAGTCTCGTTGACATTGGGTCGTCGAACCCCATATAGTTAGAGGCGTGTAGTTAGAGGCACTTTTTTATAGCTTGACCAAGTGTTACTCACCTATCTCAATGTTCCTTTGTGTGTTCAGCAAGCCAACCCACTGTTTCTGAATTATAGTCGCGGAATTAAAATTTCATTTTTGAAATTCATGCATTTTTTGATCTTTAGGCTGCTTCAAACTGGGACAGTAAGGCATTAATTCTGGGGGCTTAATTCGCCTTAAAAAAACGCTTTACACCTGCACTACGGCTGTTTTTTTTGCGTTATTGGTACACTGAAAAACGGGTAAACAACACATTCTCAATTGATGCCGCCTGCGCCCCCTCTTTTATCAGCTCTTTTTTTAGAATGGTGAGAAGTCTTTTTTGAAATTGCTCTTTTTTGTCTCTATTATTCAATGCTTCATGCGTCATCACAGAAAAATTGGTCAACAATAAATCTCTAATCAATGGCTGATGTAAATTGACGAAATCTTTTGCCTCAATGTTATTTACTCGCACGCTGACTTCGCTTTTGATGTAAGCGATGTCGTTAGCGTCACCAAAATGACTCACTAACGTTGGTTCTATTGCGATATAAAATGCATCACTCATGCCTCGATCACCAACATCAGTTTTTTCTTCTGCGCGGCTAAGTTGAGACACGACGAGCAGAGTCAACAGCAGACCGACCGCTGCCAATCTATTTTTCTTTGATCTTACCATTGACTGTATTACCCTTTTACATCTTTTCCACATTGTGATGATTTATCATGATTTTCAACTATGATTTACTGTATTCTTGATCGATAAATTGGCGTCAAACTTACTTAAATAGTATAGAAGAGCGGAGCATTGGCACGAGACTAGCAATGCTTGCCAGGAGAAATTGTTACAATGAATCAAACCCTAATCACCGTTCAGCGGTTACGCTGGCTGATCTTAATCGGCATTATTAGCTTATTGGGGTTTGGCTATTTTTTACAATATGTTGACGACTTAGCGCCTTGCCCACTGTGTATTACTCAACGATTTTTCTTTTTTCTGTGTGGGATTACGGCCCTCATAGCCCTCATTCATAACCCTTCGCGCCGAATGACGGGTGTCTACGCCTTTTTAGGAGCGGGATTTTCCTTTGCAGGCGCTGGTTTTGCAGGCAGGCAACTTTATTTGCAGAGCCTGCCCGCTGATCAAGCGCCCGCGTGCGGCCCTAGTATTGAGTTTATCTTAGATACGTTTCCTATTAATGAAGCACTCAGTATATTGCTCCGCGGTGATGGCAATTGTGCCGAAGTTACTTGGCGCTTTTTGACAATTAGCATTCCTGGTTGGGCCGCTATCAGTTTTACGGGGTTAGCTATTATTTGGTTAATGCAGTTGCGACAAGAGTACAGTCGGTCATAATGTAACCAGTCATGCCGCATAATGTGGAAAATTCCTCATTCTTTTAGTTTAAATAACAGTCATAATTATCAAATATCAACAGCTTAATTAACCAATAAAATTATAAAAAACAATGGTTTATGGTCATTACCTCTAAATTATGTTAATTATTGGCCTAGTCATTTCTTGAGAAAATCTCAGTCCTTTTCTAAGCTTTATCTAACGACGTTGAACAGCGAGAGTAACGCATTAATGCCTTAACCAGCATTTCATGCAGAGCGAATCCAGAGGAACCCTCTGAAGATAAACCAAAATGGGGGCTATGCATTAAGCGCTGGCAGCCCATGCTTTGACTCATCACGCCGTCAGCTTAGGTCAATCACTGGCTTTGTGAGCTAGTAACCGCTAAAAAAGGACTACCTTATGTTAGAAAACTGCAAAACCACTAAAGAGCGTTGGGGCGGAGTCAGTAAGATTCTCGATAAATGGCTTGAACAGCGACAAGAATTAATTGTTGAGTTCTGCACCATTACTGGTGTTCACGATTCATCTGCGATGAATCAGACGAACACCACAGAGGCGCTTAGGCATTTCTGTGAACTCATGGTCGACTATATTTCTGCAGGTCACTTCGAGGTTTACGACCACTTGATTCAAGAGGCTGAAGAATTTAATGATGGCAAAGGACTGGAAGTTGCTAGAAAACTTTACCCCCAGGTGAGTAAAACAACTGAAGTGGCATTGGCTTTTAATGACAGTTTTGATTCCGCACTCAAAGATGACAATAGCAGTCCAACTTTAGCACGTGATCTGTCAAAACTAGGCGAAACATTGGTATTACGATTTGAATTAGAAGACCAACTGATTGAAAGCCTGCATTACGCTCACAGTAATTTAATAGTCAACGCATAGCCGTAGCTTAATTCCTAGCGACCCTTTAGCTCAGCGGGTGTCGCATCACAATCTCAATTATTTATGGCCTAGTGCCGCCTGCTAACCCTCAGGGCAGCGGCACTAGCACCATAAGATAGCAAGTCACTTTCCTCAGACATTCAATTATTTCGCTTGAGTCCACAGTCACTGTAACTTCTGTTATAGTCATCGCTGGCATTAAATAAGTGAGAACCGAATAAATGATAGCAGCCAAACAAACGCCTGCGCTATTGCTAATCTCTCTTACAATAGCATTAGTCGGTTGCATCAATGATCGCTCACAGGATTATGCGGTGTTGGCAAATGATGGTATTTACTCTGCAGCGATCAATGAAAGCGGAAAAATTGCGATTATCGGCTCGATGAATAATGGCGCCAGTCTCTGGGATAATCAAAGTAAAAATCGTCTTTTTAAGTGGCATCATAACCCTGAGCAAGATGAAGCTATTCACCTTGTCTCAATCACGGATAACGGGGAATTAGCCGCAACCGTCAGCAATAACACGTCAATCTCTATTTGGAACGCTTCTCACGGTTTTCATATTAGATCTTTTCTGGCTCCCAGTAAGATTAATCAACTTGCCCTCTTGAATCAGAATAATGCAATGATTATTGCCCTAGAGAATCATACGTCACTGATGATCGATATTCCCTCAGGATCAACCCTAGCAGTCTTCAATCATAAAGGACGCGTAAACAGTGTTGACCTTAATGCCAATACAAACATTGCTATCACTGGTTCGGACGATCATAGCGCTAAAATATGGAATTTATCAAAGCCCCTGCACAGTAAACGGCTTGCTCATAATGGCCCAGTTAACCTAGTCAAATTGTCACCCGATGGGAGCCTAGCACTCACCGTAGCAAGATACGACAAAGTTATCGTCTGGAATACCAATAACGCAAGTTTGTTCGGCGAGATACCCTTGTCTAAAAGTCATTTAAAACGTGGGGTCGTATTCACAGCGGCAAAGTTTTCAAACGATAATCGGTGGTTACTGACAGGAACAACAGGAGGGGTTGTGCAACTATGGGATTTAGTCGCATTTAAGCTTCAGCAACAATGGACGATGCCTAAACGGTATTTTATAAAGCCTAACCAATCGACAGTGTTAGCCGTGGCATTTACCAGTAAGGGCCATTACAGCGCGATAACGACCAACGGTTTATTTCACCAGTTTAAATACGCTATGGCAGCATCGATAATGCCACCATAGCGTATGTTATCTAATGGCGAAACAACGATTATTCAGCGGGTACTGGTGGCTCCTCACTAACGATTTCGATTAATTCAACATCGAACACTAAAGCCATGTTGGGCTCAATCTGCCCGCCAGCACCGCTTTCCCCATAAGCCAAACTTGATGGAATAAACAACTGCCATTTCGAACCGACCGGCATTAATTGTAAGGCCTCAGTCCAGCCTGGTATCACGCCACCTACCGCAAAAGTCACCGGCTCACCTCGGGCAATTGAGCTGTCGAATACTGTGCCGTCAAATAGCCGACCTTCATAGTGAACAGTCACGCTGTCTGTCGCTTTCGGTTGCGCACCATCACCAGCAGTTATCACCTTGTATTGCAAACCACTCTCGGTCACAACCATACCCTCAAGCTCGGCATTTGCTGCTAAACTGTCTTCTGAGGCTTTCAAATTGCCTTCTATAACTTCTGTCATTTTCGCTTGCTGCGCTTCTTGCGTGGCCTGTTGTAAATTCATTAATGCTGTTTGGATCTCTTCTTGACTCATGAGCTGAGTGCCATCAGCTGCATCATAAAAACCCGCATTAAAATAGGCAGAATCAATTTCAATGCCTGCTGCTTTCAGACTGCCACCCATATTGTGACCCAGTGCATAACTTTGCATTGTAAGCTCAGATTCAGGCTTATCGGAGGCACGAGGCAATCCTGACGTAGATTGATCACAGCCAGTAATTGTGCCCGTTACGATCGCTGTTGCGATTACTGCTTTGATTATATTCATTGATTTCTTCCCTATCTATACAGTTTATTGTTAAAAAAATATTGTGCCTGTTTACAATCAGCCCACAGCAAGTTTAGAGGTGGACAATGAGCCTTTTATTGGCTGAATTGGTTTGTTTTATGATCAGTTTTTAATCGTTAATCATATCATGGTTTCATCAGTATATAGCGATACTGACTATCGAACGATAAAAATAGCTATCTGGGCAAATAATTTAACAATATCGCGGTTATTTGCTCTGGCTGAAGGGTTGATCGCCTGTCGTTTGCGTCAATTTCAAAATAACTGGCTAAATTATATTGCATCGCAACAGCCATTTGTTCGGTTGTTATTTGATCCGCCATTTTTGGGTGTGCAGCATCCTCAATAATTAAAGGGAATCTTTCTTTTAAAAAACAATTTATCCGCCAGAAAGATGCTTTTTCAGCTGTTAGCTCCAGTATTTTCAATAACGAGTAAAGCGGATGCATAAGTGGGTTAAAGATTGATTTTGAAAATCTACTTTTACTCAGTTGGCAGGATAAGCGGTAACGTCTTAACCGCGTTGTGACCAGCAATTGCCAACGCAAGACAGAATAGTATAGCGAGGTCATTGATGATCTATCGAGCGAGATGCCATGAGTACCCAACCACACTAAAGATAATAATAGGCACACATCAATACCCTCTTCATCTTGAAGCGTTAGGCAGAGCTGCTTCACTTCATCAGCTCCATACAACATCACTGAAAAAGACCATAAACCATTCATTTGACACTCACCGTTCATATTTTTTTAAATTATACCTCTCTTTTCACCGTCAATAATGATTCAATACTGTTGAAAACCATGACAGATAAGCAACTCTATGATGGCCAACATACATTGAATTCAATTGGTGGCTTGCTCATTTAATCGGTATAATGATCTCACACAGCACGTATGTTTTCGTGTTGAGTCAACACATCAATATTGCTTTGCAGAGGGAGCAGTTATGTCAGACAAAACCGTAGAGCTAGAGGTTAAAATTGCTTTTTTAGAGCAAAGTATGAATGAATTGTCTGATGTGCTCTATTCGCAACAGCAGCAAATTGATTTACTGAAAAATGACCAACATCGTATGCGAACGCACCTGCAATCACTCGACAAAGATGATCAGCAAGGCATCGATGACCAGCCACCACCTCACTATTAACATCAAATGATGATTCCAAATTAAAGCCGCTTACGCGCATACAGTCTTGATGGTTAGGCGATCCCAGACCTACTGATACATGACTGAATGGCCATATTTAATCGCCATGCTCAGATAGAGTTTACCTTAAGCATGTCTTATAATTCACTTAAGATACTTTAGCGACTCACTTAAGGGGAATATGTATGTTGGGTAAATTCATTTTATGGCTCACAGGCATCGTGTTTGTAGCCTATGGCGGCGTTTGCTTATATGACCCTAATGTGCCCGTGAACTATATCGGCTACACCATGAACGGTGCCGACGCCTTCGTCGAAACTGCCGCAATGTATGGAGGGCTGCAAATAGGTTTTGGTTTATGGTGTCTGTATTCGGCATTCAATGACCGTTACACTCGCTCCGCGCTACTTTCAATTAGTTTTGCTATTGGTGGACTGGGTGTCAGCCGATTAATCGGCCTGATATTGGTTGGTTCTTATGTCACTGCCAGCAACGAGAGCTTAGGCATCGCAAGCGCGTACACCTTTGGTGCTATTATATACGAGCTGAGTACGGCTATTATCGCATTGATTGCTTTTAAACGTTCATCTTGATCAAGGCGCGCTCTTAGCGACTTGAAATATAATCAACGCGCCCCAATAGTTACTTGTATCGCCTTTTAAAAAAGGCTGTTACACTTTTTATGCTTATGCAGATCCATTTATTGTTCGCTTATCGTCAATCGGATCCATAAGGTTTATATGCCATTTTACCGATCAGGAGAAAATCATGGGAAATAGTATCGTTCACGCCACCGATGCCTCGTTTGAAGCGGAAGTCATAAATTCAGACATTCCTGTGCTTGTTGATTACTGGGCCGAATGGTGTGGCCCCTGCAAGATGATTGCCCCAGTCCTTGAGGAAGTCGCCGAGTCGTATGCAGGGAAGATAAAAATTGTAAAAGTTGATGTCGACACCAATAAAGAGATTGCTCAAAAACACGGTATTCGTGGGATACCCACATTAATGCTTTTTAAAAATGGGAGCGCTCAGGCCACTAAAGTCGGTGCGCTATCAAAGACACAGCTTGAAGAATTTGTTGAATCTAGCCTATAAATTTAAAATTAAGTCGCTGTTTTTTTAGCTTATTTTTAAGCCTAACGCCTGGCGCTCCGCTGTCATGCAATTGCGCGCCGTATCCGTGAACATCTCGGCGCTCCACCGCTTAAACACTATGGGCTTATTCAATAACAATGGTACGCAAACATTGCCCAACACCCTTAATTGACCCATGCAAACCCAACTAAATCCAAAAAGCTGAAATTTTGGCTAGACGATAGTAATTTATGATGCTATGGTGACTTTATAACTAAATCTAAACTTCTGCTGTCATTCAAACTCACCGATTTTTATAGATCAATCCATGTTTCTTTATGACAGTGCGTGATCGCTAGAGACAAGTTTAAATTGCCTCATATTTAATTACCTGAATTTTGTATAGCCTTCATGTACCTAAGCTGAAAAATAAATCAGAACATTTTTATCATCACCTAACCCACATCTTTTAGCTCCTGTAGCTAAATCATTCCTTACCTTATAACAGTCTATCCTAACTATGAATCTAACTGACCTAAAATCTAAACCAATTTCCGAACTCGTTAAAATTGCAGAGACCATGGGTCTCGATAATGTTGCTCGCTCCCGCAAGCAAGATATTATTTTTTCTATCCTCAAACGGCATGCTAAAGGCGGTGAGGATATTTATGGCGACGGCGTATTAGAGATTTTGCAAGACGGCTTTGGATTCCTTCGCTCAGCTGATTGCTCCTACCTTGCCGGACCCGATGATATATATGTTTCTCCAAGCCAAATAAGACGGTTTAATCTGCGAACGGGTGACACGATTGCAGGAAAAATACGACCACCCAAAGATGGCGAACGCTACTTTGCTCTATTAAAAGTCAGTGAAATTAATTTTGACAAGCCAGACAATTCAAGACAAAAAATATTATTTGAAAATTTAACACCGCTATTCCCTGATGAGCGATTAATCCTTGAGTCAGGCAATGGCAGTACTGAGGATTTATCTGGCCGCATTATTGACTTAAGCGCGCCCATCGGTAAAGGTCAGCGAGGTCTCATCGTTTCACCGCCAAAAGCAGGTAAAACATTAATTCTTCAGAATATGGCCCAGGCTATTATCCGTAACAATCCTGAATGCTATGTCATCGTTTTACTCATTGACGAAAGACCAGAAGAAGTGACTGAGATGGTCCGTTCTGTTCGCGCCGCAGAGGTCATCGCCAGCACTTTTGACGAACCACCTGCACGACATGTTCAAGTTGCTGAAATGGTCATTGAAAAAGCCAAGCGACTGACTGAACATAAACGAAATGTTATTATTTTATTAGACTCCATTACGCGATTAGCTCGCGCCTACAACACTATTATACCGAGTTCAGGCAAGGTGCTAACAGGCGGTGTTGATGCTCATGCACTTGAGCGTCCAAAACGATTCTTTGGTGCTGCCAGAAATATTGAAGAAGGCGGTAGCCTCACGATCATCGCAACGGCATTAATTGATACCGGTTCAAAAATGGATGAGGTCATTTACGAAGAATTCAAAGGCACCGGCAACATGGAGCTTCACCTTGATCGTAAGGTGGCTGAGAAACGCGTTTATCCGGCAATTAATATTCGACGCTCCGGCACCCGTCGTGAAGAGCTCTTGACCAAAGAAGAAGAGCTACAACACATGTGGATTTTACGCAAACTACTGCATTCAATGGAAGATTCGCAAGCAGTTGAATTTCTTATCGACAAACTAAAAGACACCAAAACTAATGACGAATTTTTCACCTCAATGAAACGTCAAAAAACCGGTAAAATAGCCTAGTGGTCTAGAGTATGAGTTTGCAATTTAATGACTTGCGTGACTTTATTGATTACCTAGAAGCCAATGGTCAATTAGTGAGAGTCACAGCGCCTATTGACCCCAATCTCGAAATGACTGAAATTTGTGACCGCGCGTTAAAACAGCGTGGTCCAGCTATTCTGTTTGAAAACCCTATTGGTCATGATATGCCGGTGCTTGGCAACCTCTTTGGTACCGAGCAACGTGTCGCTCTCGCAATGGGTGAGACTCATGTCTCAGCCCTTCGTGAAATTGGTAAATTACTGGCTTTCTTAAAAGAGCCCGAGCCGCCTAAAGGGTTGAAAGACATGTGGGAAAAAGCACCCATTTTCAAGCAGGTGCTAAATATGAATCCCAAAACCATTAAAAAGCCACCCTGCCAAACTCAAAAATTCATAGGTGAAGATGTCGATCTATCTCGTTTACCGGTACAGACGTGTTGGCCTGGCGACGCTGGACCCCTAATTACTTGGCCTTTAGTAATCACTAAAGGGCCTAATAAAGACCGACAGAATCTTGGCATCTATCGAATGCAAGTTATTGGCAAGAATAAATTAATTATGCGCTGGCTCTCTCATCGTGGTGGCGCATTAGACTTTAAGGAATGGCAGCAAGAAAATCCAGGACAAGGCTTTCCTGTCGCAATTGCCCTAGGCGCAGACCCTGCAACAACGTTAGGCGCAGTGACACCTGTACCGGATAGCTTATCTGAATATGCTTTTGCTGGATTGTTAAGAGGAGCTAAGACAGAAGTAGCGGATTGTCTTCACTCTGATTTACAAATCCCTGCACATGCCGAAATTATTTTAGAAGGCGTTATAGCACCGGGTGAAATGGCAGATGAAGGTCCCTTTGGCGATCATACCGGCTACTATAACGAGGTTGATCGCTTTCCAGTGCTGACAGTAACGGCCATTACTCATCGGGAAAATCCCATTTATCACAGCACTTACACTGGCAGACCACCCGATGAGCCCGCGATTCTTGGTCTTGCTTTAAACGAGGTATTTGTGCCGTTATTGCAAAAAACCTTTCCGGAAATTAGCGATTTTTATTTGCCACCAGAAGGCTGCTCCTATCGTCTTGCCATCGTCACTATAAAGAAACAATACCCTGGCCATGCCAAACGCGTGATGATGGGGGTATGGTCTTTTCTACGGCAATTCATGTACACAAAATTTGTCATTGTTACCGATGATGATATCGATGCACGTAATTGGCAAGATGTTATCTGGGCCATGACAACACGTATGGACCCTGCGCGCGATACCGTATTAGTTGAAAATACACCGATTGATTATCTCGATTTTGCCTCCCCAGTTTCTGGTCTCGGTTCTAAAATGGGTTTAGATGCCACAAATAAATGGCCGGGTGAAACCAACCGTGAATGGGGCGAACCTATCGCTATGGACACTGCAGTAACCGAAAAAATTGATCAAATCTGGTCCTCGCTGGGTATTGATAAAAGCACGCCTCAGTAACGCCTTCAGCACTCCTTAGCGATAAGTATCAGGAAAAAGGATGAGCTATAAAAAAGAGTACCAACATTCTTTAGACGATAAGACTGGTTTTTGGGCCGCCAAAGCAGAATCCTTAGCTTGGTTCAAGCCACCTCAGACCATCCTAAGCAAAGATGATAACGGCATTGACCGCTGGTTTGCCGACGGCGAACTTAATACAGCTTATTTGGCATTAGACCACCAAATAGAAGAGGGTCGAGGCAATCAGGCAGCCATTATTTATGACTCGCCGGTTACCGGTACCATTGAATCGATAAGCTTTTCAACATTACGTGATCAAGTTGCTTTATTTGCTGGCGTGCTCGACGCACTGCAGGTAAGCAAAGGCGATCGAGTACTAATTTATCTGCCCATGATTCCACAGGCTGTTATCGCCATGCTCGCCTGTGCAAGAATTGGAGCGATTCACTCTGTTGTCTTTGGCGGTTTCGCTGCTCAAGAAATTGCCAGTCGTATCGATGATGCTAAACCTAGTGTTATTCTAACAGCATCATGCGGCATCGAATTTGATACGATTATCCCCTATTTGCCTATTATTGATGAAGCAATAGCGTTAGCTGAGCATTCTATAAAAAATTGTGTAGTTTACCAACGTAAGCAATATGATTCGCAGTTACAGACGAGCGCCAATAAAGCGCTGCACCTTGACTGGCAGAGCTTAGTGAGCCAGGCCACACCCGTTGACTGCGTAAGTGTAAAGGCCACAGACCCGCTGTATATTTTATACACCTCTGGCACAACCGGTAAGCCAAAAGGGGTAGTAAGAGACAATGGCGGTCATGCCGTAGCCTTACACTACAGCATGAAAGCTATTTATAACATGGAAGCCGGTGATGTTTTCTGGGCTGCATCGGATGTCGGTTGGGTCGTCGGTCATTCTTATATTGTCTACGGTCCCTTGTTAGTGGGTTGCACTTCGATATTATATGAAGGCAAGCCTATCCGTACCCCCGATGCAGGTGCTTTTTGGCGCGTCTGCGAACAACATAAAGTCAATGCAATATTTTCTGCACCAACAGCTTTTAGAGCTATTAAGAAAGAAGACGCAGAAGGTAAGTTCTTGCGTCATTACGATCTATCATCACTGAAAGCGGCCTTTCTTGCAGGCGAGCGAACAGACCCTTCTACGTTTGATTGGCTAAAAGCACTCATCAATAAACCCGTTATTGATCATTGGTGGCAAACTGAAACGGGCTGGTCAATTGCCGCCAGCATGACGGGAATTGAAACCCTTGAGTGTAAAGCAGGCTCAGCTTCACTGCCCGTTCCTGGTTTTGAATTAAGCATTGTTGACGATCAAGGTCAGTTACTAGCTGCCAACCATCAAGGGCATATCCTGATTAAGCTGCCCTTGCCGCCGTCTAGCTTTCCCACTCTATGGAATGATTTTAAACGCTACCAAACTAGCTACCTTAATGACTTTCCAGGATTCTATTTAACCGGTGATGGTGGCTATATCGATGAACAAGGCTATTTATTTGTTATGGGGCGAACCGATGATGTGATTAATATTGCAGGCCATCGTTTTTCTACCGGAGAAATGGAAGAAATCGTTGCCTCACATCACGCTATAGCTGAGTGCGCTGTTATTGGCATTCATGATCAACTCCGGGGGCAAATACCAGTCGCTATGGTTATTGTTAAAGATGGTGTGGATGACAAGGAAATCCATCATATTCCATCTCAATTAATAACCCTTGTGAGAGAGAAGATCGGTGCAGTAGCCCACCTAAAAAATATCTTAATAGTGAAAAGCTTACCAAAAACTCGCTCGGGAAAAATTCTTCGTAAAGTATTAAGGCAGATAGCCGATGGTGAAAATTTTACTCCACCATCAACTATTGATGATCCCAAGGCATTAGCAGAAATGAAAAAACTGTTTATGGACCAGAAGCTTGGCTACTATAAAAACCATGACAGTTAACATGGTTATACGGTGGTTAACGTTGTGGGTATAATTGGAGCTCGCCAGTCGTTTTATTACGCTTATTACTACGGTCTAACTCTTTTGCATCCCAGAAAGATCGCACTTCAATATAATTATCGAGGTTCAATTTCTCAGTACAAACCCATAAACGCTCATAACCAGTGTGCGAGATTAACCAACCATCATCAGTCTTTACGTACTCATCCCAATAAATGCCAACGCCAGTAATCTTTACATTATCGTCTAAACGATAAACCGTATCTTCAAAGTGCCACATACCAGTAGCATGTGTATCATCAATAAATTTAATTTCTGGATGATGTGCTTGGTGTTGCGAAAGGCATTGATGCGTCGACATCGACTCATCTAGGAAATTGAAAATACTCTCACGACCGTGACATGAATAACGACCATTATCATAGGCAGTCGTTGCATCTTCAGTAAACAGTTTAATTAATTCATTAAACTGTTTACTGTCAAGACGGCGAAAATATTCATACTTAATATTTTTTATTGCGTCTTTCTCTAACAACATTTGTACGGGATCAATACTCATATTATTCTCCTAACGGTTACACATCCGTGGTTTTATTATGTAATAATAGGGCTTACCGTAAGCTGCTTTAGCCTTACTTGATCTACAAAATAACACTAAACGATCAGGAAACAATGACCATTCATATCGTATTCGTCTGTCTTGGTAACATTTGCCGCTCGCCCAGCGCACAAGGTATTCTTGAGCGGCTAGTTAACGATGCTGGGCTGCAAGATAAAATTACCGTTGATTCATGTGGGACTGCCGCCTTCAATGTCGGTAAAAACCCAGACCCTCGAGCAATAGCAGCATGTCAACGGAAAGGTTATGATATTGAAAAGCAAATTGCGAGGCAAATCACCCCGGCCGATTACGAGCAAGCAAACTATGTTATTTCAATGGACAATATTAACATGATGAGCGTCAAAGCATGGGCGCCTGAAGATTATCAAGGTGAGCTTAGTTTATTTATGCGTTACGGTGGAGCAAGTGAGTATGCCCAAGTGCCAGACCCCTACTACCACGAAGCGAACCAATTTGATGGAACCGTTAGTGTATTAGAAAAAGCAGCTAAGGGCTTACTGACACATTTACGCAAAATGCATAACCTATGAAATCCAATTAACTATCCAGTTCGCCTCGCCAGAGCCGGTGCCAAAGTTGAACCACAGGTTCATTTTTACCTATAATTATATCCGCTTGTCTAGCCATAATGCCTTGTTGGCATTGCTCTGCAACGGGTAGATCTTCATTAGCAAATATATCACCACCAAAGTTATATGCCTGCAAGCTTTCCTCCATTAAGTCACTATTAGCACAACCACCGGAATAATAAACCACCGAACAATCAACTGAAGATCCCGGTTCAACTCGAATGATTTGTGCGTCTTGAGCATTAACGACGATGACTGTCCCGGGAAATAAAGTGTGACTAATAGCACCAGGTAATTTTTTTGGCCAATCAATACGGGGTTTTTGGGCCCAACGCTCAATCCCTTTGAGAGGAAAAGCCCAGCGTGTGTGCATCCCAAATTGATCAAAAACACTGTGTGAAGTCATGATCGGCGCTAATGATTCTCGGTGTAAATTCGCAAAATGGTATGACTCATGACTGAGACTTACAACCAACTTCCAATTGGCAGCCACCTCAAATTTCCTCACCGCTATATTTTTTAATTTAGCAAAATTGAATTCTTTGATTTGTGAATCTAAAGGTACTAAAAATTCATTTAATTTTTCCTTTGAGACCTTTTGACTAAGACCAACCAGTAATAAACCCTGATGATCAACGATTGGTAGTGACGTCAAACTGCAACTTGCTTTATCAATATCAAAACATTGACTGCTGGGTACGCCGACTAGATCGCCATCTAAATCATAACTCCAACCATGAAATTTGCAGCTCATCCTTTTTTTATTGCCACCGCCATCAGCCACTCGCGCGCCGCGGTGCGAACAAGCATTAATAAATGCTTTTAACTGGCCCAGACTATTCCTAGTTACAACAATAGGCACCCCCATGCACTCAAAGGTCATAAAAGTATTTGGCTCTGATACGTCCCCAGAAAATCCAAGCAATTGCGGTGTATCTAAAAAAAATTGTTGCCGCTCTTTTTTGAATCGATTAATATCAGTGAAAAAATTGGCGGGCTCTGTAAGACAATCATCAACCTCATCGCTGGTGTTGGCCAAGATATGATTGATTAATCGAGACATTAATTGTTGGGATATATTTTTTGACATTTTTTTATTTATTGTGTCGGTTTAATTTTATGGTTAAACGTTCATTAAAACGCTTCGATAATAACGCAACTCTTCTATTGAATCCTTAATATCATCCATAGCTAGATGGCTAGCCTTTTTTTTCATTCCCTGAAGTACCTTTGGCTTCCACCTTCGAGCTAATTCTTTTAGCGTGCTAACGTCTAAATTTCGGTAATGGAAAAAGCGCTCTAGCTCCGGCATATAATTCGCCATAAAACGTCGATCTTGACAAATACTATTGCCACACATGGGTGAATCACCTGCTTGCAGGTGTTGCTTCAAAAACGTCAATGTCTGTGCCTCCGCATCAGCCATAGTTAACTGGCTCGCACGGACTCGTTTAACCAATCCAGACTGGCCATGTTGACGGGTATTCCATTCGTCCATCGCAGTCAAAACCTCATCTTTTTGATGAATGGCTAATACAGGGCCTTCTGCTACCGTACGTAAATCAGCATCGGTGACAATAGTCGCTATTTCTATAATGACATCAGAATTAGGTTTTAAGCCGGTCATTTCTAAGTCAATCCAAATTAAGCGATTTAATTCTTGCATACTCTCAAGCTCCTCTCTTACGTTGAGTATAACGGGGCGCAGAGTTATCTTATACCACCGGTTAAGCATTTTACCTAGATTAATTCGGCTGTCTATTAGGCAATAAGCACGAAGCGTTTGAAGTTGTTGGCATGAGGCAGTAAGCTTGTCGCTTAACTATTATGCAGCCAATACATGAGCAAAAGAAAACTCAACCAGCAACAACAAAATAGGATCGCCAGCAAGCAGGCGGCGGTCATCGATAATCCCTTTGATACTGAACTGCTCCGCGGTCTTGTTATTAGTCATCATGGCAAAGAAGTTGAAGTTCTATTAGTTGATAGTGCTGATACTCCGGGCAGCCAAGCCAGTAAAAGGTGTCACTTTCGGGCTAATTTACCCACTATTGTTTGCGGTGACCGAGTATTATGGCGACCATTAGCGCAGACTAATACTGGCATTATTGAGGGTTTATTAACCCGTGACTCGTTACTTCAGCGGCCACGCCCTTATCAAGATCCAAAACCCGTCGCGGCTAATATTGATACTATTATTATTACTCTCGCTGCGAAGCCAGAGCCAATTAGCAGTTTAATAGATCGCTTTCTTATCGCTGCAGAGAATGCCAAACTTGAGGTCTGCTTATTACTAAATAAGGAAGATTTACTGGCCGATAATCCCACTGTTGCTGCTGAGCTGGAACACTTGTTAGCATTGTACAGTAGCTTAGGTTATCGAATTTTTCGGTTTTCGGCACAAGCATCGCCCACCTCATTGCAACAACAAGAATTTATCGATTTTATCGCGGACAAAAACAGCATATTGGTCGGTCAATCGGGGGTGGGGAAATCATCGATCATTAATGTCCTAGCAGGATCTAATACTGCGAAGACAGCCGCAATCTCAAGCGCTAATGATAAAGGTCGTCATACCACCACTACGTCACAGCTTTACCCACTGAAAGAAAACAGTATTGCTGGCAGTGGCGCCATTATTGACTCACCAGGTATTCGCGAATTTGGTCTTTGGCATTTAAGCCCAGAAGCAATTATTGAAGGGTTACCTGAATTTAGGGTGCATGCCGATTTATGTAAATTTAGAGATTGCGAGCATGGCAAAAGCCACGGTTGCGCATTACAATTAGCCTTTGAGCAAGGGAAAATACACCCTTCAAGAATGAGCAGTTATCATCACATTCTCAGCTCACTAGACAACTGATGTGCCGCCTTCTTAACGCAACTCGAGTGTAATTCACTATGGATAATATGACCGATATCACTGCGTGGAACGAATTGTTAATTAGCAGTGAACAGCTCGAAGAAAAAATCAATGATGCCGCTAGCATCATCATTTTCATCGGCAGTGCCGCAGCCTATGTTGCGGGTCATATTCCGAACTCAGTTCATATATTACCATCAGATCTAACCAGTGGTATTGCACCAGCAATAGGCAAGCTACCGAGTGCAGAAAAATTAAACTCTGTGTTTCGTCGCATAGGCCTTCATAAAAATAGTCATGTCATCGCTTACGATGACGAAGGCGGCGGTTGGGCTGGCCGATTAATCTGGACATTGGACATCATTGGCCACCAGCATTATCAATACCTAGACGGCGGCTTAACTCGCTGGCAAGCAGAGAAGCGGGCTGTAAATAGCGCGGCTGTGAGCACATTGCCCGTTGAATCGAACTATAATGTGACCATTAATACTGATCTGTTGATTACTGCAGAAGATATCATTGCACACTTAACTGACGGTAAATATCACATCTGGGACGCAAGATCCGCTGAAGAATTTTCTGGTAAAAAAGTTCTCGCTGAAAGGGGTGGTCACATCCCCGGTGCCGCTAATATTGATTGGTTAGATTTAATCGATAACACTCGTGCATTACAACTTCAGCCTCTGCCCTTAATTAAACAGCAAATGGACAGTGTCGGACTAGATGGCAGTAAAAAAATAATTACTCATTGCCAAACCCATCACCGCTCAGGTCTTAGCTACTTGGTTGGCAAGCTACTGGGCATACCAATTGCCGCATATGATGGCTCTTGGTCAGAATGGGGGAATCGAAACGACACCCCGATTGAAAAAATTTAATCCACAACTCACTACAACGGTTGGCTCATAAAATGTTAGATAAGCTGTTTGTTTTTATTCAATACTGTTTACCGCAGCATATACTGTCTCGATTAGCGGGTTTACTCGCCGACAGTGAAATACCTTGGCTGAAAAAAACTTTAATTACTTTATTCAGTAAACACTTTACTATCAATATTGCAGAAGCCGTACCTGCTGACTATGATAAATATAATAGCTTTAACGCATTTTTTACTAGGCCGCTAACCCCTGGCGCTAGGCCTATTGATCCAACTATTAACAGTATTATCTCACCTGCAGATGGTGCCGTTAGTGAAATCGGTTACCTCAAAAATGATCGGATCATACAAGCAAAAAATCACGATTATTCACTTTTAGCCCTACTTGGCGGTGACCAATATTTATCTGAACTATTTAATGGCGGCGCATTTGCAACTGTTTACTTATCCCCTAAAGATTACCATCGGGTGCACATGCCATTTGCGGGCCAATTGCAAAAGACTCATTATGTGCCAGGGAAATTATTTTCAGTTAATCAGGTGACGGCTAATAATGTGCCGGGGCTATTTGCTAACAATGAACGGCTTATTTGTTACTTCATTACTGAACACGGCCCCATGGTGGTTATCTTAGTCGGCGCAATGATCGTTGCAGGCATAGAAACGACCTGGTCAGGACAGGTAACACCGAGATCAAAGAGAGTAAATACAGTTGATTTTACGCGAAAAGTATCGCTGTTAAAGGGTGATGAAATAGGCCGCTTTAAATTAGGCTCTACGGCTATTGTATTATTTCCTGCTGAAACAGCGATATGGAATAAAGACTTAGTTAATGGATCAGCCGTGAAAATGGGCCAAGCACTAGGAGTGTTTAACGGCTAAATTTGGAGCTTTCGACAATACTTTCAACACGTAGTAAGATAACTCGAATAACAATGACAATAGAGAGTAAATACCATGGCATTAATTGACGCGCGTAAAAATTGGGCCTTAGTCGAGAAAAGACTCGCGGCTGAAACTGACCCAATTTTAAAACGAAACTTAGATTTGGTCTACACCCATATGAAAGCCGAAGCCACTCTTGACTTTGAGCAGCTCATGTCTACCGTGGCTGAAGATGCTCGTTATCATTTTTTTGGCAATGAAGACGATGAAGCCCTTGCCGGTCCGAAAGGCAAGGAGAATGTAGAAGCTTTTTATCAATCTATTATTGCCATGGATATTTATCGAATCGAACATAATATTGATCGTTTGGTCGTTGACCGTCATTGCGTGATTACCGAAGGCAGGATGCGAATAGCGTACCCTGGCTCAATACTAGAAGCTATGGGACACAGTGTCGATGAAACGGAGGCCTATTACCTTTATGAAACGCGAAGCGCAATATTTTGGCCCATTAATGACGACGGCCTAATTTGTGGTGAAGACAGCTATATTGGCAACGATGGCTTCATTGGTATTGCTGATCGAAAGCTTGGCCCAAACGATATCGTAGCAATTTCTGCTGACTAGTCCATCAGTTGTTTACAGGAGTAATAACCGATCAACACCCAAGGCAACGCCAGCACAATTAGGTAGGCCTAATTTTATTGCCTCAAGAAATGGCTGGTCAACTGCCCGGGTAGATAAACCCAGTGCCCGTCGACGTTGATTATCTTGCTCAAAACGCCTGATATGTTGGTCGTAATCAGCCAACTCATGATAACCGTTTGCTAACTCTATACCCTTGATATACAACTCAAATCGCTTGGCAATTGCATTGCCTTGGGCATCAATTTCTATGCGTGCTAAGGCAGCTTGCGAGGCCGGATAATCGATTAAAAAACAGGGCCTCTGCTGTCCTAACAATGGCTCTATGCAATGGCTCATCAGCAAATCTAACCAAATATCTTTGTCTTGATTCGTAAAATGACAGTCAACTTTCTTTCGGGCAAAGTCCTCTAATTGCTCACGACTCAGCGTAAAAGGATCAATTAATAGATGCCGTAAAAACGCCTCACGGTAGGATAATATTTCTATTCCTTCAGCCATTATTGGTTCTGACACAGTTTTTTTAAGTAGGCCGGTAACATCGTTTATTAAATCTATCATATCGAAGTCAACTCGATACCATTCAAGCATAGTGAATTCAATGCTGTGCTTCGGGCTAGGAGTCTCATGACGAAATGATTTACAGATTTGGTAAATGGAGCCACTGCCAAGTGATAGCAATTGTTTCATCTGGTACTCAGGTGAGGTCGTTAAATACAACCAAGGTTGACGAGTAGCTTGATGATTAAGTCGAGGGTTTTCAACCTGCAAATTTTCCAGCTGAGGATCAGTGACAGGAAAATTAGACAGCTGCGGCGTTTCAACTTCCAGCAGTTTTTGTTGATCAAAATAATGCCGAATGCTTGCCAATAAGTTCGCACGTCGGGTTAACCTCTGTTGCACATTGCTAGAACTTAATGCAGAAGGGTTAGCGCCCGTTGTTTCGATCATGCGCGCGAGACATATTCGCCCGTGCGGGTATCAATTTTTAGTATTTCACCTTGATCGATAAATAATGGCACTCGCACTACAGCACCGGTCGATAAGGTCGCCGGCTTAGTGCCTCCTTGGGCTGTGTCGCCTTTTAAACCCGGGTCTGTCTCAACTACCGCTAATTCGACAAAATTTGGCGGTGATACCGTGAGCGGAGCACCGTTCCAAAGTGTTACCACGCAACTGTCTTGCTCTTTTAAGTACAATTTAGCATCCGCAACCGCTTCAAGTGAAGCAGGTATTTGCTCAAAACTAATCGGATCCATAAAATACCAAAATTCATCGTCGCAATAGAGGTATTCCATATCGGTGTCCATCACGTCAGCCCCTTCAACGCTCTCACCAGACTTAAATGTCTTTTCCCAAGCTCTTCCCGTCTTTAAGTTTTTTAATCGAACTCGATTAAACGCCTGTCCTTTTCCGGGTTTAACCACCTCATTCTCAACAATATTACAGGGATCACCATCGATAATTAGTTTCAAGCCGTTCTTAAATTCGTTGGTAGAATAAGTCGCCATGTTGTGCCTCAATAAAGTCGTAAATTAGGTGATTATCGCTGTTGCTGCTATGGAGTTCAATCTACAATGCCTTAGCTGAAAGTCACGTTAGCTTGGCCTAAGGTGAAACCGATATCAATGCAGGGACAGTACTGTGATAAAAGAAACCATGATAACGCGAACGGGGACCAAATGTCAGACCGAAATTCAACCGATTCGAGTGCTTGAACCCGCTGATTGGCGACAGTTACTCTCCACATCCAATCTCAGCTTAACAGAATTACTTACGCGACTTAATCTTAAACAGGAGGATTTTATTGACAGCCTGGATGGGCCACTCGATGTTAATCCGCTCGATTTTATCATTAAGGCACCTGCGCCATTTATCGCGAGAATGACGAAAGGTGATATCAATGACCCCTTATTGCGCCAAGTGCTACCTCTGCAAAAAGAAAATCAAGTCATGCCTGGCTACATAGACGACCCCTTGCATGAAAAAGACTACAACGTTGCGCCTGGGCTTATACACAAATACCGCAATCGAGCATTGTTGATTGTGACTCAAGCCTGTGCCATACATTGCCGCTACTGCTTTCGGCGTCACTTCCCTTATGAAGACAATCGGCTTGCACGTCAAGCTTGGGAGAAAGCCTTACATTATTTACAAGCTAAGCCTAACATTAATGAAATTATTTTAAGTGGTGGCGATCCCTTAGCGACTAGTAATAAACAACTGCAGTGGCTCATTGATCAATTAGCCACTATAACTAGTATCAAAACACTTCGAATTCATAGTCGTTTGCCAGTGGTATTACCGCAACGCATCGATCGAGATCTTATTAATTGCTTAAGAGGTTGGCCTGGCCATAAGGTTGTCGTCATTCATAGTAACCATGCCAATGAAATAGATAACAACGTGAAACACGCTGTTGATAAAATAAAATCAACTGGCGCAATCGTATTAAACCAGTCCGTTATGTTGAAAGGGGTTAATGATCGTGCTGAGACGCTTGCTGAACTGAGCCAACGCTTGTTTGATAGCGGTGTTTTACCTTATTATTTGCACTTACTTGACCCAGTGACAGGCGCTGCGCACTTTGCTATTACTGATGCTCGGGCAAAGCGCATTATGGGTGAAGTAACCCGTCTTCTACCTGGTTATTTGGTGCCAAAGCTCGTAAGAGAGTTGGCTAATAAAAATTCCAAAACTCTGATTCTACCAACCGAAAGCTAACGCTTTTTATTATTTTTAGCGGCTATTCGTTCTCTGTCGCTTATCCCCAGCAAATAAATAATACTATCAAGTCCTAAGGTTGAAATTGACTGTCGAGCCGAGGCTTTAACAATCGGCTTAGCACGAAAAGCAATACCTAGACCGGCGACGCTCAACATCGGCAGATCATTTGCTCCATCACCTACAGCAATGACTTGTTCAAGTGCTATATTTTCACGACTAGCGATATCCTTTAATAACTCAGCTTTTCGTTCGCCATTCACAATATCACCGACCACCTCGCCAGTAACAACACCGTCTTTAATATCAAGCTGGTTAGCATAAACATAATCAAAACCTAACTTGTCACGCAATTTATTTGCAAAATAACTGAAGCCACCTGATAAAATAGCCGTTTTATAACCGAGGGTTTTTAATGTACTTATTAGTGTCTCTGCGCCTTCTGTTAATTGTAGCCCGTCGGCTACTTGCTGCAGAGCAGAATCTTTTAATCCAGCCAGTAATGCAACTCGACGACGAAAACTTTCATCAAAATCAATTTCGCCTTGCATTGCTGATTCGGTGATCATTGAAACTGCTGCACCAACGCCGGCAGCTTTAGCTAATTCATCAATCACTTCCGCTTCAATTAAAGTAGAGTCCATATCAAACACGACAAGACGACGATTACGACGAAACATATCATCCTCTTGATAGGCGATATCCATATCCAACGTGTTTGTCAGCTCAAGCAACGATCGCCGTACTTTTATTTTATCCGTTAATTCGCCTCGCATTGAAAACTCAACACAAGCTTGGGACTTTTCGATTGAATCGAGAGGAACACGACCTGAAAGACGAGTGATTTTATCAATATTCAGGCCATACTGAGAGGCTAAACTAGTGACCGCGTTAATATGCTCAGCACTCACTTTTCTAACCAACAGCGTTAAAATATGCCGCGGCTTACCTTGCTCGCCTATCCAATGCTGATAGTCAACAGCGCTCACAGCATCAAACTCTATTGACATACCAAGTTGCTCTACGGTCTCTTTGAGCTGATTGAAGCAACTTTTTATATCGGCCTGATCAGGAATTTCAGCCAGAATCCCCAACGCTAAATTATTGTGTATGACCGCTTGACCAATATCGAGAACATTTACTGAATAGTCAGCTAAAATGGCTGTCACTGCCTGAGTAATGCCAGTTTGATCAGGGCCTGAGATCTTTATTAAGCTAACATCGCTCATTGTTATAGCTACTCTTTAACGTCAACAACCATTGAATCGACCTTTTGAAAACCTCGAGGAAGCTTATTGCCGCGCCGAGCACGTTCTCCAATATAGTGTTCAAGATCAGTGTATTTCATTTTTAAATAGCGCTTACCTGCATGTATCACTAGGCTATCTTCTTTTTTCATTACCGCTGTCGCTAACATAAATTCGTCACGGCTGACTAATTTAGAACTGGGTATATTCATAATCTTATTGCCTTTACCGCGAGCCATTATAGGCAAGTCGGTGATGGGGAAGATTAACATTCTGCCTTCATTGCTAACGGAAACGAGTAAGCTATTATCAAGATCATCAATGATCTGTGGTGCAATCACTTCGCCGCCTTTAGGAATTTTAATTAATGTCTTACCCGCTTTTTTATTTGCGTGCATATCGCCGAGTTTAGCCACAAATCCATAACCTGCGTCAGTGGCCAGTAAGTATAATTGTTCATCGGCGCCCATCATTGCGCCTTCAAAACTTGCCCCTGAGGGCGGATTAATTGTGCCTGTTAATGGCTCGCCTTGACCTCTCGCAGAGGGTAAGCCCCTGGCAGGCACCGAGTAACTTCGGCCAGTAGAATCCAGCAACACCACCGCCTGATTTGACCTGCCTTTAACTGCCAATTTAAAGCTGTCGCCCGACTTATAGCTTAACGTATTAGGATCTATATCGTGCCCTTTGCCTGCGCGAATCCAACCTTTCGCAGAAAGGACAACAGTGATTGGATCGACGCTGCTAATATCGTCTTCGGTATATGCAATCGCTTCATCGCGAGCCACAATTGGTGAACGACGTTGATCTCCGTATTCTTCTATTACAGCTTCTAGCTCTTTCTTCATAAGCGTTTTCATACGTTTATCAGAGCTAAGTAATTTTTCAATCTCATCACGTTCATCGCTAAGTTTCGATTGCTCATCAGTGATCTTCATTTCTTCTAGACGCGCCAATTGTCGTAAGCGAGTGTCGAGAATATAGTCAGTTTGCGCGTCACTAAGAGCAAACTTTTTCATCAGTACTTTTTTGGGCTGCTCTTCATTACGAATGATATGAATAACTTCATCAAGATTCAAAAACGCAATGAGCAAGCCGTCTAGTAAGTGCAGTCGATTAAGAATTTTATCTAAGCGATACTCTAAGCGCTTGCGAATAGTTCCTCTGCGATACGATAACCATTCCTTGATAATTAGGCTAAGATTCTTCACCTGAGGCCGACCATCAACACCTATCATGTTCATATTAACGCGGTAATTCCGCTCAAGATCAGTGCTAGAAAATAAATGTGACATTAATGCATCAACGTCAACACGGTTTGACTTTGGCACAATAATTAATCGAGTCGGATTTTCATGATCAGACTCATCCCGCAAATCAACCACCATCGGTAATTTTTTGGCCTGCATCTGCGCCGCTATTTGCTCTAATACTTTTGACCCTGAAACTTGATGCGGTAAGGCGGTCACCACGACATCACCTTGCTCTGTATCATAAACCGCTCGCATCTTCAGGCTGCCCTTGCCGGTTCTATACATTTCGAGGATGGTTTCTGGGGACGTGATAATTTCCGCTTCAGTTGGAAAGTCAGGGCCTTTAATAAAACCAAATAAATCTTCAACACTTGCTTTCGGTTTTTCAAGTAAGTGAATGCAAGCATTTACGACTTCAATCAAATTGTGTGATGGGATATCAGTCGCCATGCCGACAGCAATGCCAGTGGTGCCATTTAGTAAAATATTTGGCACCTTAGCCGGTAAAATAATGGGTTCATAAAGCGTGCCATCAAAGTTAGCCTGCCAATCAACCGTTCCCTGCGACACTTCTGCCATCAACGCTTCGGTATAAGGGGCCAATCTTGACTCCGTATAGCGCATGGCCGCAAATGATTTAGGGTCATCTGTTGAGCCCCAGTTACCTTGCCCGTCAACCAAAGGATAGCGGTAACTGAAAGGCTGAGCCATTAACACCATGGCTTCATAAACTGAGCTATCGCCGTGCGGATGAAATTTGCCAATCACATCGCCAACTGTGCGTGCTGATTTTTTATATTTTGCTGAAGCTTTGAGTCCTAATTCAGACATTGCATAAACAATTCGACGCTGAACCGGTTTGAGGCCATCGCCAATATGCGGCAAAGCACGATCAAGAATAACGTACATCGAATAGTCGAGATACGCTTTCTCAGCATACTCTTTAATTGACAATTGCTCTGCTGAAAACTCACTGGGTTCTATCGGGGTATCGCTCATTTATACGATGATCTCATATTGTCTAATCATGGCTGACCTTGGCTGACCTTGGCTATCAACGCCATATAAATCAATGCAGGGCCCAGTATGGTTATTTTGGTCACTGCTGAAACAACAGTATGGCATTAAGCTGGATTAAATTGTCTCAAAAAATGACGCCTCACGCATCAACACAAGCGCTTTTATGGTGGTAATATGGAGTACTCAAAACAAATAAACCGCTTTTTGTAATTATCTTAATCTTATTCTACGCTGGAGCCCCACTATGACACTCGATCAAGCTGCTTATTTTAGCCTTGCCACTTTTCGCAAAACTGGCGTAAGCGTAGAAACTCCTGTCTGGTTTGCTGGTGATAAAACCGCTTACTATGTTTTTTCTGCTGGTCAAGCAGGAAAAGTCAAACGGCTAAGAAATTCTCCAAAATCACGCATTGCACCTTGTAATGTTATCGGTAAGGTCTTAGGCGATTGGCAGCAAAGCCAAGCCTTCATCTTAACCACCAATGAAGACATACAACAAGCCCATACCGCTCTTATTGAAAAGTATGGCTGGCAAATGCGGCTTACCGACCTTGGATCTTGGCTAACCAGAAAAAAATCAAAACGGGCCTACATCAAAGTCGTATTAGTCGATTGAAATTTAACGTCCGTTATCCCTCAACATGGAAAATCCAATGATGCATTCGCGCCCCCATCACTATGCCTTTTTTTCTGTCATTCTTACCTTGGTTATTGGTAGTCATAGCTTTGCTCAACCAGACAGCGTTACCGCTAGTAGTTATGAAGCGGCAGAAAGAACTTTACAAAAAACTCTTCATCAGAAAACTAATCGCCGCACTGCCGAAGGGATTATTTTATTTGTTGGCGACGGCATGAGCGTTGCCACCGTCACCGCTGGACGCATTTATATTGGCCAGAAAATTGGTGGTAATGGTGAGGAGCACGTCTTATCATTTGAGAAATTTCCATCTGTCGGGCTCGTTAAAACTTACAATACTAACCAGCAAACACCGGACTCAGCTGGCACCATGACAGCATTGATTACCGGCGAAAAAACGAAGGCTGGCGTGCTCAGTATGGGCGCTGATATCGCCCGCGCAGACTCAAATGCTTGCAATAAACAGCATATAACAACTTTATTAGAGCTTGCTGAAAATAATAACTGGGCAACAGGTATAGTTACTACGACAACAGTAACCCATGCCACACCTGCCGCCAGTTATGCTCATAGCCCTGAACGTAATTGGGAAACCGATACAGACTTACCCGGCAACGCAAAAGCAAATGGCTGTCGTGATATTGCTCGGCAGTTTGTTGAATTTAAACACGGCGATGGTATTGATGTATTACTGGGTGGAGGTCGTAGTCATTTTTTACCTAAAGGGTCTACCCGTGGAAAAGGTAAGCGAAGCGACGACAATGACTTGATCTCAATTTGGCAAGAGCGCCACCCTCATGGCCGCTACCTTCAAAATCGAGGGCAATTAATGCGTTATGACGCTAACGGCAGCGATAAGCTATTAGGCTTATTTGCAGATTCTCACCTAGATTTTGAAGCCGATAGAGACGACAGCGAAAGGGGCCAGCCCAGCCTTAGTGAAATGGTAAATGCCGCCCTAACACAGCTACAAAAGAGTAAGCGATTTTTACTTATTGTCGAAGCTGGCCGCATTGATCATGCCCACCATGTCGGCAACGCTTATCGAGCGTTAGAGGATTTTTACGCATTTGAACAAGCCATTAAACTTGCTGGCCAAAAAGTCAATTTGAAGAAAACGTTAATGGTGGTGACTGCTGACCATAGCCATACATTAACCTTAGCTGGTTACCCAACGCGCGGAAATCCAATTTTAGGGTTTGTCACTGGCAATAATGCATCTGGCGAAGCAGAAGACTCTCCCAGTCTTGCAGCCGACAAAAAACCGTATACCACCTTAAGTTACGCTAATGGGCCAGGTTATTATAACCAGCCCCCCGACCCTAAAAATCCATATGCGCGGTTTCAAAGCCTCGGCCAAGCCTCTCGGCAAACCACCCTCAGCGATGACCCTGAAACTGCACACTACCATCAAGAAGCGGGAGTTCCTTTGGCGACCGAAACGCATGCAGGCGATGACGTTGCTGTTTACGCACAAGGCCCTTGGGCCCATTTACTCAACGGCACTGTAGAGCAACATTTTATCTTTCATGTCATGAAGCATGCAGGAAAACTATAGCGCTGGTAAACATTTGATTATTCTATTGCGGTGAAATTTTAGCTGTGCGCGTTTAAACATTGAATCGCAAACGATAAATGTAACGATTAAACGGTTAACATAAATGTGACTGGGCCATCGTTAACTAGGGCAACCTGCATATCGGCGGCAAACTGTCCCGTTTCAACCTTCAGTGACGTAGCCTTGAGTTGCTCGACACAATCAAGATAAAGAACTCTCGCCAGGCGAGGCTCCGCAGCAGATGAAAAGCTCGGCCTCAAGCCTTTGTGGGTATTTGCAGCTAATGTAAACTGTGAGACAACTAATAATTCACCGCTAATGTCTTTAACGCTCAAATTCATTTTGTCACTACCATCACTAAAAACACGATAATCGACAATTTTTGAAGCCATTTTAGCGATTAACTGATTGTTATCATGCGTCTCTACTGCGATGAATACTAATAGCCCTTTGGCTATCTGACCAACAACTCGGCCATCAACACTCACCGATGCTGAACTGACTCGTTGTATCAGTGCTCGCATGTAACCATTACGCTTTTGCAGGTCGTGCGGCACGTTTTCGCTCGTGCTCAAGTAATAACTTTTTACGAATCCGAATACTTTCTGGCGTTACTTCCACCAACTCATCGTCTTCAATAAATTCCAACGCTTGTTCAAGAGTATATCGAATCGGCGGCGACAGCACGGTCGCCTCATCAGTACCTGATGCGCGAACATTGGTTAATTGTTTCGCCTTAGTGGGGTTAACTGTTAAGTCATTACCGCGACTATGAATACCCATAACCTGACCTTCATATACATCTAAATTAGCGTCAATCATTAGGCGGCCACGGCCCTGTAAGTTAAACAATGCATAAGCAAGCGTCTTGCCTTTTACATTACTTATTAACACGCCGTTGCTGCGCGATTGAACCTCACCCACTTTTACCTGACCATAGTGATCAAAAATAGAGGTAAGAATACCCGAACCGGATGTCATGGTTAAAAATTCAGAACGAAAACCAATTAAACCGCGAGCCGGGATGATATAATCCAACCTTACTCGTCCTTTTCCATCAGGCACCATGTTTTTTAGGTCGCCTTTCCGAGTACCTAACGCTTCCATCACTGAGCCTTGATGTTGCTCCTCACAATCGACGACCACCGATTCAAACGGCTCTTCTATCACACCATCAACTGTTCGCTGAACCACTTCGGGTCGACCGACGCTAAGCTCAAATCCTTCACGGCGCATCGTTTCGATTAATACTGACAAATGCAATTCACCTCGACCCGAAACCACAAACTTATCGGCGCTGTCGCCTTGCTCAACCCTCAGTGCCACATTGTGCAACAACTCTCGATCAAGTCGTTCTTTGATGTTTCGACTGGTAACAAACTTACCTTCTAACCCAGCAAAGGGTGAATCATTCACCTGAAAAGTCATCGATACGGTTGGCTCATCAACAGTGAGTTGCGGAAGTGCTTCAACGGCATCGGGCGAACATAACGTGTCTGAAATATTTAGGCCATCAATACCAGTGATACAAATAATATCGCCTGCCGTCGCTTCATCTACGGGAACGCGCTCAACGCCCATATTACCTAAAATATCGAGCACCCTACCTGCCCTGGTTTTATTTTCACCGTCAACAATAGTAACCTGTGTATTGCGCTTAATCGTGCCGCGAGTAACTCGACCAACGCCAATGACGCCAACATAGCTTGAATAATCCAATGCACTGATTTGCATTTGAAAGTCACCTTCAGCATCGACCTGCGGGGGTTGGACATGCTCAAGTATTAATTCTAATAATGGGTTCATGTCTTCGCCCATTGCATTTTCATCTAATCCCGCTATGCCGTTCAATGCCGAGGCATAAACTACTGGAAAGTCTAACTGTTCGTCTGTTGCACCAAGACGATCAAATAAATCGAACACTTGATCCATGACCCAATCGGGCCTAGCGCCAGGTCGGTCGATCTTATTAATAACAACAATTGGATTTAAGCCACGCGCAAACGCTTTTTGAGTCACGAATCGGGTTTGTGGCATCGGGCCATCAACCGCATCGACCAGCAGCAAAACTGAATCCACCATCGACAATACCCGCTCAACTTCACCACCAAAGTCGGCGTGACCTGGCGTATCAACAATATTAATGTGATGATTTCGCCAGTTAATCGCGGTATTTTTCGCTAAGATCGTAATTCCACGCTCTTTTTCTTGATCATTTGAGTCCATGATCCTTTCGGTCCCTTGATCACGGCGATCTAGCGTCCCTGATTGCTCTAACAGCTTATCAACCAATGTCGTTTTGCCATGATCAACATGGGCAATGATGGCGATATTTCGTAGCTGCTTCGTGTTCATTTGTTCAGTCACGGTGGTGATACTCCTAAAGTGGCATAAGCCATGATGGTGCGCGGTAAGCGGCGCGATTATACACAAGCCACCGGCGCATTAAAGCCGATCTTGCCTATCGCTCGGTATTATTCCCGTATCCATTAACTAAACCCGTTAAATTTGCGGTTTTTAAACCCTATATCGCCTTTTTGACCATTAAAGGTGTCGATTTGATGCCTTTTGTTAAGCACAAAGCGCTTAAGGCTATTGGCAAACAGTGCAATCATCAGTACCTTAGACGTCATTGTTAAAGACTGCTTTCTGGAGAAACCCATGCAAACTGATTTATGTAAAAAATTAGGTGTTGAATTACCTATTTTCGCTTTCACCCACTGCCGTGATGTCGTTGTCGCCGTATCTAAAGCCGGCGGTATCGGCGTATTAGGAGCGGTAGGATTTTCTCCCAAACAATTAAAAGAAGAGCTCGACTGGATTGATGAACATATTGGTGATCACATTTACGGTGTCGACACCGCAATCCCACAAAAATACGAGGGCCAGGGTGAAACAGACCCAGAAAAGTTGGTTGAAATGCTCCAAGCTGCCATTCCAGAACAGCATCGCGAATTTGCTGAAGGCCTATTGCAAGACCATAATGTTCCTGCTTGGCCGGAAGGCGACGACGAAGTCACTTTAAGTTTCTCTGAAGCTCAAGCTCAATTACTCGTCGATGAAGCTTTAACCCGAGATAAATGCCGTATGATCGTCAATGCGCTTGGCACACCGCCTGCTAATATTGTTGATCAAGTCCACCAATCAGGCCGTTTAATCGGTGCTCTCGCTGGCCGACTAAAACATGGTATTAATCATAAAAAAGCTGGCCTCGACTTCGTTATTTGTCAGGGCTCTGAGGGTGGCGGCCATGCCGGTGAGGTCACCTCAATGGTGCTTTGGCCACAAATGGTCGACGCGATCGCCCCCTTACCCGTATTGGCTGCAGGTGGCATCGCTAACGGCCGCCAAATGTTAGCGGCTATGAGTATGGGTGTTGAAGGTGTTTGGCTGGGCTCAATGTGGCTCAATGCTACCGAAGCAGCGGCTGAACCCGCACAGCGCGAGTCGTATATGAACGCCAGCTCTGAAGACACCATTCGCTCACGCTCGTTTACAGGCAAAACAGCTAGGATGCTTAAAAACGAATGGACGGAAGCATGGGACAAGCCAGACACACCCGAACCCTTGCCCATGCCCTTACAAGGCTATTTAACGTTTGATGCCACCCGCCGAACCCATCGCTATGCCGGCAGTGGTGAGACGCAAAAGGTCGCATTCAACCCAGTCGGTCAAGTTGTAGGACAAATCAATCAAGTTGAATCCTGCCGCGAGATAATGATGCGACTGATTACTGAGTACAGCGAAGCACTCGACCATATTACAGCGATTAACCCTACCGATTAGAGGGCGAGCCTTTAAGTAAGGGCGCTAACGGGTTCGTTGAGAAGGGCTTTTTAGTGCATAATAAAACGAGTTGACGTTGTGAAACGTCAGCTCGTTTTTATATCTTGGATCGAATGATTACGACAAAACGATACAAAGGTTATTTATGTCTACCCAACAACCTGTAAATTACCCTGTTTGGACTCACCGCTGGACATATATTTTAGCCACTACTGGTGCTGCCGTTGGGCTGGGGAATATTTGGAAGTTTCCCTATATTGCGGGTGAAAATGGCGGCGGCGCCTTCGTGTTAATGTACTTGTTTTGCATTATGATGCTTGGCGTACCTATTATGATGGCCGAGGTCTTACTTGGCCGAAAAGGTCGTGCCAATCCAGTTCACTCAATGTTATCGCAGGCTCGTGTCGCAGGCGCAAGTAAGCTCTGGGCGTTTATTGGCCTGATGGGGGTTGCCGCTGGCATCATGATCTTAATGTATTACAGCGTGGTTGCAGGCTGGTCACTCGAATACGTTTTTCAAAGCGCCCGCTCTTCCTATATTGGTCAAGACGCACAAACAATCGCAGCGGGTTTTGGTGACTTGGCCCAAAATAGTGGCCGCCAACTACTGTGGCACACCGTATTCATTACTGCCACAGCAACCATCGTAGGACTTGGCGTGACCAGAGGCATTGGTAATGCCGTCAATATTTTGATGCCTATCTTATTTGCCTTGCTATTACTGTTGCTATGGTACGCCTTCAAAAATGGCGAGTTCCAACAAGGTTTAGATTTTATGTTCGCAGCCGACTTTAGCAAGCTTACGGGGCAATCTGTATTAGTCGCTATGGGCCACGCATTTTTTACCCTGAGCCTCGGCATGGGAACGGTCATGGTGTATGGCTCTTACATGTCAGCCGATCAGTCTATCTCAAGTGCAGTTGTGGTCGTTGCTGGGCTTGATACTCTCATTGCATTAATTGCTGGCATGGCTATTTTTCCGCTGGTATTTGCCAGTGGCTTGGCACCAGGATCTGGCCCAGGTTTGCTATTCGAGACATTACCTATTGCTTTTTCCGGTATGTGGGGTGGCGCTTTTTTTGGCACTGGCTTTTTTGTGCTGGTAGCGATCGCTGCGTTAAGCTCCTCTATTTCACTTATCGAGCCAGGCATCGCTTGGCTAGAAAAGCTCGGAAGTTCACGTCTAATGGCCACGGTCGGCTTAAGCGTCTTGTGCTGGCTTGGTGGCATTGCAAGCATTTATTCCAATACGGTTTTCGATACCTTGGACTTTTTAACTGCCAATATTATGCTGCCTCTCGGCGGCCTGCTAATTGCGCTATTCGTGGGTTGGAAGTTAGGCTATACAAGGGTTCGTAAAGAAGTCAATACACTGTCGAGCGGCCTGTTTAATCTTTGGTTTATTAGTTTACGCTTTATTGCCCCCGCCGGCGTGCTAGTGATTTTTTATCACAGCGTTAAGACCAGCCTAGGTTACTAAACCACCTCGGGGTGCGTGGCTCGACAGCAATCAAGCCACGATTGAAGCCCCCTGGATGGAAACTTTTTATTATGAGTGACAAAATAAAACTGCCTCGTCATATCGCGATGTCGTACCGTTAAAGGGACCAAGCTGCCTCGCTTAAACGCATCCGCTAAAGGAATGATGGACAAACAGCCCAAACCCAGTCCTGCTTCTACTGCCCGTTTAATGGCTTCGGTATGTTCAAATTCTAAATGCACATCGACCTCATTAATCAAACCGTGCATCGCCCGATCAAAGGTCTGACGCGTGCCTGACCCCTGCTCGCGCAGTATCCATTGCGCCTGAGTTAAGTCTTCATCGGTTAGATTTTTTTTAGACGCATAGGGATGTTCAGGCGAGCAAAAAATAATCAGCTCGTCTTTGCACCATGGCTCAACTGATAAATCAGTGTGTGAATACTCACCTTCAATAAGGCCCACATCCAAATTGAAATCTAATACTTGCTTGGCAATGTTGGCTGTATTAGCCACGTGCAAGCGAACACTGACTTCTGGGTAGTCGTTCTTGAAATTTGCAATAATAGGAATCGCTATGTAATTGCCTATCGTGAGCGTGGCACCCACCCGAAGTCTGCCGGCTGGCATTTGCTGCTGCAACATTACATCAACATCTTCTGCGCCCGAAATTAACGCCTCTGCCAATGGCCGAACAGATTGACCCAACATATTCAAACGAAGCCGCTTGCCAACACGATCAAATAACTGAGCATTGTAGCGCTGCTCTAAGTCTCTGAGCGCACCGCTGGCCGCAGACTGTGACATAGATAAGCTCTCAGCTGCCCGGCTAATATTTTGATAACGTGCTGTCGCTAAAAAGACCTGTAATTGCCGCAAAGTAAATTTCATTATTTCATGCCTTTGTTGTAAACCCCATAAATGACAGCTCCGTAGGGTGACTACCTGCCGTGTTGACCTGCTTAATGATACTGGTTATCATTTAAATTGGCTGAAAACAGTTTCGCCAGGCAGTTATTATATCGGAAATACAAATATATTATATCTTTATATCCCGCTATACCTATCGATCCTGGTCTTATATAGTGCACTTCTCTGATTTAGGGTTGATGATTTTGTTTGTTTGAGGAAAAGTAATGGCTAAGTTAATGACAGAAACCGTGACCAGCGTCCACCACTGGAACAACAGTCTATTCAGTTTTAAAACGACACGGGATGCCGGCTTTCGCTTTAAAAACGGTCACTTTGTGATGGTTGGCCTTGAACATGAAGGTAAACCACTCTTACGTGCTTACAGTATCGCCAGTGCAAATTATGAAGACGAGTTAGAATTCTTTAGTATCAAGGTGCCAGATGGCCCATTGACGTCGAAATTGCAGCACTTAAAAATTGGCGACGAAGTTTTGATCGGAAAAAAACCGCTTGGTACGTTGGTCACCGATGAAATGCTCCCTGGAAAAAACTTATACCTACTTGGCACCGGTACCGGCTTAGCTCCATTTATGAGTATTATCAAAGACTACGAAGTGTACGAACAGTTTGATAAGATTATCCTTGCGCACGGCGTTAGAGAAGTCTCAGAGCTTGCCTACAGCGATTATATTGAGAATGAACTGCCCCAACATGAATATTTCGGTGATATGGTTCGCGAAAAACTTCTTTACTACCCGACCGTTACCCGCGAAGACTATAAAAACAATGGCCGCTTAACGGATCTAATGACCAGCGGGAAATTATTTCATGACCTTGGCCTGCCAAAACCTAACTTAGAAGACGATCGATTCATGCTTTGTGGCAGCCCAAGTATGCTCAAGGACATGACGGCCATATTGGACGAGCGAGGTTTTAACGAGGTTCGCAGCGGCAACCAGGGCCATTATGTGATTGAACGTGCCTTTGTTGAGAGTTAGTCGATCATTAACTTATCGCTAACTTACATTCCGATGTAATATTGTATTCTTATTGTGAGTTTTTATAGCTGGCTTGCCAGCTTTTTCTCTGGGCTGACAAAAAGGACAATCCACTCATGGCTTATACCCTCGAACAAATCTCTGCCAAACTTGAAATTCAAGATTTATTGTATCGCTACGCTGAGCTCATTGACGCTAAAGCTTTTGATCAATTAAATGAAGTGTTTACCGATGACGCCTATATAGACTACACGGCCCTTGGCGGTGAAAAAGGCAACCTAACTGAAACCATTGACTTCTTAACCAGAGCATTAACGGATGCGTTTCCTACCCATCAACATCTCAACGCTAACCTTCAAATTAACCTAACCACTGATACTAATATTACTGAAGCAAGCGGTCGCATTATGTGTTTTAACCCAATGGAGACCGCAATGGAAGGTGAAAGTAATAAGCTCATGATGTGCGGTTTATGGTATTTAGATGACTATGTGAACATAGATGGCATCTGGAAAATACAACGCAGGATCGAAGAAAAAAGTTGGGTGAAAATTATTTAGTCAATGGCATTATGCAACGGCAGCCTAGCCCTGAGGCAAGCCCAACACCAATTCAAATTCATGCGGTTGTCGGTATCGTTTAATCTGTTCAAATAAATCTTTGGCTTCAGGGTAATGCATCTGTAAATAAAACAACCACTGCTTCACCCGATTGCCTAAACATCGACGGGGATAAGCCGTCTTAGTGTCATAATAAAACTGGTTAAGCAATCGCATTACCGCCGACCAACCCAACACTTGATACGCTTGCCCCGCCGCCGCCGCCTTTATTTGTAAAGCTAAATCAGGGCAAGCAATTAAACCGCGACCTAGCATTACATCCTCGCAACCGGTTTGTTCTCGACAACGCCGCCAATCGTCGACCGACCACACCTCACCATTGGCAATCACGGGTAACGAAACCGCTTCAACAATTCGTTTAATATAAGACCAATAGGCCGGCGGGTGATAGCCGTCGGCCCGTGAACGGGCATGCACGCAAAGTTCCGTTGCACCGCCGTCAGCAATCGCCAAGGCGTTATCCATATAAAGGCTGCGGTCTTCAAAACCCAAGCGGATTTTTGCCGTGACCGGTCGCTCACTGGGGACGGCCGCACGCACTTGTCGAACAATCTCACCCACCAGTTGCGGTTCTTTTAACAGCACCGCACCGCCACGACTTTTATTCACCGTTTTGGCGGGGCAGCCAAAATTTAAATCAATCGCCGAAGCCCCTAAGCTTATGGCGATAGCCGCGCTGGCCGCAATTGTCTCGGGGTTACTGCCTAATAACTGAACCCGCAATGGTGTTCCGCTAGGGGTAGCACTTAAGCGCTGTTGATGAAATGAAGTGAACTGTAATTCAGGGCAGTCACGAAGGAACACTTTTTTAGTGACGGCAATATCATTGACGCGTATAAATTCACTGACACAGATATCAACCCCGCCGATGGCGCTGTAGAGGGTGCGGAAGTGGTGATCGATAACACCTTCCATTGGAGCAAGAAAAATGCGCATAGAATCAAGATCACCTAATTAATGCTAAGGCCCTGTCATAATTAAAATGCCTGCCGCCGGCAAGGCTGGTGAATTATCAAAGACCTTTGGATATGTCGTTAAAGCAGAAATGGCATCAACACATTCATTAGCAATTAAACCATTATTTAAAAGGACCTTCACCGGTGGTGAGTCAATGTATTTTTGTTGTTGCCCATTACTGTGTACCGCGTGAGAAAATAATTGTATCTCAATTAAATAAGCTCCGACTGTGGGATCGCCCGTGTGTCCGATGCCATCAATAGAACAATCTCCCATTTCTCCTGAAGCGGTTTTCCCCTCAAGGCAAAAATCAAGATGTGCATGGACGGCGTCATACGTGGGGGACACATCCACAGCCTCTTCTATAGGAGCCTCTAGTGGACCTTGAATGCCCGCACCTGACCAAATGGTGCCCTCTTCGAAAAAATCCTTGTCTTCATCGCTGCCATTAATCATGACATCCGGCGGTATCGCACCAAAATAACGGACTCTCTCGCCGTTGGGTGCGTCATTTAGCCAGCGTTGCTCATCTTTACTCCAAAAGCGAAGCGATCCAAGTGCGCGGAACCATAACACCTCTCCGCCAAGTAAATCACCGCCCTTAATAACCCAACCAGGATCGTCAGTTTTATGTGGGCCGCCAGCAAAATCTCCAAAATCGGCCGGCACAATCGTTCTACCAGTGCCCTCTTCAACTGGAAAATCATCACTATTATCAATCAATAACAAAGCACTGTCCGCACCCGGAGGATCAACATCGATGTATAGATCAAAATGGCCATATTTATTGCACGTTATATTTTCTTGCGCGTAGCTCGGTAGCGCTGTCGTCAATAAAGTCAGGCAGCTCAAAAGTATTAAGTGGGTAGTGTATTTATTCGTCATATTAAAGTTGATACCGTATACCTAAGACTATCTCTCTACCGGGCTCGGGAGTGAAGTTTCTTAAAAAGGACGTCGATTTTCGAATATCTTCATTTAATAAATTTTTCATCTGAAAAAAAACAATCCTTTCTTGATAATACGGACCGTCAATGACGTCTGTAAGAGAAATATAAGCATTCAACAACTCATAGGCAGAAGTTGGAGCTTCACTTTCTCCAATTTTTTCCTGCGCAGCGACAAAATTATAACGCAGTTCTGAGTAGAAAATCCCGTTTGCCCACTCCAGACCAATGCCTCGTCGTGCAGGCGGCATTCTCGGTAAATCCTCATTGTTTGTTAGCCTTCCTCGAATATGATCGGCAAATAATTCTATTTGAAGCTCAGAACCTAGAAGGTCAATAGGGGGCAGTGCCCACTGCCATTCATAGCCGCTCAGCGTGGCGTCGTGCTGCGTATAATCAAAAACAGAAATACACTCCTCTAGTCGGACACATGCACTGCGAAAAACGTTATCCGAAATGTCAAAAAGTCCGCCTCTCGTCCTTCTTTTCTGATAAATAAAATCATCCACTTCGGTATAAAACACAGAGCTAGTCATATCGCCAATATCACCCTGCCACTCCCAGCGCACATCAACGCCCTTAAATTTTTCAGCCTCAGGTGGAGAATCATCTGATTGACTATTAAATAACAGCAAGCCAACATCGTATGAACGCGTGGATAGATGCGGTCCCAGCGAAAGTAATTCTTGTATTTCAGGCGAGCGCTGTGCCAAGTTTAATCCAAGCACCAATCGATGCCGATCGGATAAATCAAGACTTAATGCACCTGAAAAAGTATAGTTTTGATAAGTAATCGGCTCGTGCAGAAACTGGGTATTGTTGGGCAACAATCCAGCTGTTAACTCACGTTGTGAGATCTCTTGCCATTCATAGCGCCCACCTATCTCCAGAAGACCTATAGCTAATGGAAACTGATCATAAAAGAAAAGACCAAGCGAGCGTTGATCAGCCGCAGGAATAAAATCCTCGCCACCGCCTAATATACGCATGTTCTCAGCAGAAAACTCTAGATCTACCCATTGTAAACCCATCTTGCCGCTGTGCTTTGTGTTAAGCCGATCCAGTAGGTGGTGGTTAACTTCGGCTTTAATTTCAAGCACGTCATTCTTAAACCGAGTGCCATTTAAGAATTCCTGTGTTATTGGATCTTGTTCAAATTCAAGATGCTGATATTTAATATTTCCTATTGTTAAGCGAAAGTTCTCAAGACCCAACTGACTCAGCTTACCGCCAATCTTGAATAGATGTCGCTCCTGCTCTAAATCAATACGAACGCGCGACTGAGCAGCGATGTTGTCACCAACTGGATGTGTATGACTATGCCCTGGCGAATCCGCAGGCTCGGTATGCGCGCCAGGCGGGATACCGTAATCACTGTTAATTATTGTGCTTGAACCACCAATAAAAAAATCATCATTGACATAACTTAGCCCAATTGAACCACTGTCTGTTTCTGAATCAGTATTTAATACTGTACCAAAGGTGTTATCTGAATTACTGATACCAAAAACTTGCTCGATGGCTTCTTCTTCAATGGCCAACGCTGGAATACTCATATCTTCAGCGCTCCTCATAAAGCCATCCACTTGTAAAACCCAATTGCCCATTTCGGTTTTAAGCTTAGCAATCGCGGTGTCACGCTGATGATCGTTGCTTAGTTCTTTTCTTAGTTCAAAGACTGAGCTCAATGCTTGATAATCTAATTCCTCAGCAATTCTCCCATTAATTACTTCTACCGCGCCACCAATTGCATTATTGCCATGCAGAACAGTTGCAGGCCCTTTGATTACCCGAATACTTTTAGCTAGCGCAGGTTCTACAGCCGTCGCATGGTCAGGACTAAGAGAGGAACCGTCCCATGCACCGATACCGTCTGCGCTGAGTCGCACACGCACGCCAGAGAGGCCACGCAACACAGGCAGGCCAACACCGGGACCGTATGAAGCATTGTGTACGCCAATCTCATTGGCCAGCGTATCACCTAAAGTAACGCTTTGTTTGCTGAGTAACTCTTCGCCTGATAATTCGATTGTACTAAAGCCTAAAATTGATTGTTGTACCTGTTGCTGGGCATTAATCGTCACTTCCTCCATGGCGTTTTCGGCAACCGCCATAGAAGAAAAAAAAGTGGCTGCACTGATGGCTGACAATACACCACGCCTTAATCGAATCGATTTAAGTAAAAGGGATAAAGACTGCTGTGCTTTAGCATATGGCATAAACATTAAACTCAAAATAGCATTCGACAGTTAGACTTAAAATCTAACGGCAAAGTATAGTCATAGCCAATAGAGGCACCGTACCGCCCTGCTAGCAAAGCAGGAGATGCGTCGGACAAACGAAAATCATCAAGCGGATCTATAAATAGAGGATCATTATTTGAAGAGTCGAGATCTGGCCCCACGCTAAGCTCAGGATGAGATTGAGCATATTGCCAATTCGACAGGTCCGAAAAGTCTTCCTCTGCCATACCTCCTACATCTAATTGCCACGTTAAATATTTAACGTCCAAAAACAAATTAAAATTACTGTAGGCAATACTATTTACAATAGAACTCTGAGGCGACCGTGTCACTAAAATATTACTCTCCGGCCTAACAAAAATATTATTAAATATCTCAGCGTATTGAACCCCTGTAATATCAATTGCCGACAAATCGGTGTCAATGAAATTATTATTGAATAGACAAAAAGATTCTGACTGATATTCACTGTCTCCTAGCTCAACCAATATTGCAGATTCCTCCACAGTAAGAAATAAATTACCCGAAACATCAACAGACTTGAATAACCCTGTTTTAATTTCATAAATTCCCGAGGAATCATTTATTTGATTATAGAAGTTAACTGGCCGCACAACTTGCTTAAAAGTATTGTTATGTATCTGAATATTTACTATCGCTTCTTCAGGATAAAAATCAGTACTACCAAATCCCTGCGCATTAAGGACAACACCGGCATCTAAATTATTAAATGTATTATCGCCTATGAAAATATTGGATAGGCTGCTACCAGCTTTAATCAAACCACGTTCTTCATTAGCTTGCCGAGTGTAAACATCACGAATTTTATTGTTCTGAATAATGACCTCGTTAACGCCCATTAGCCGAATGCCGCCAACATACTTTTCACCATAAACATCGTAAATAGTGTTGCCGTCTAAAGTGACATTACTTGTTTCGCAAGCACCCACCATAGAACTGCTAATACCGGCCTCATTGACTCCTCTTATTATTAGATTTCGTACAACAACGTGACTAACGCAGTCCAATAGCAGGCCAATCCGAGCACTACCGTCATTAGCAAAGTCAGATTGCCCTTGATGAATAGTGGGGGGTGAAGTGATATCACCCTCAATAACAATCGGTGCAGATTTTGTCCCGCTTGTACTTAATCGAAAGCCTCGCAGAATGTTGCCATCAATATTAGGGTCTGAGATCTCTTGATCTGTTTGATAATCCTGCTCAGTACTCTGAATCACCAGCACATCGCCTGGCCGGAGTTGATCCAGCGCGTATTGAAGTGATTTAAAGGGCAAACTAATACCGTCGTTATTATCGTTTCCATCCACATTATTAACAAATAATCTGGCGCCCGAGGCTGGGCCTCCTGAACTGACTACAGTCTGCTCTCCGCCGCTGACATCGCCCTCACAGCCAGTCAATAAACAAGCAAGCAATAGTGCCCTAACAAGAGGAGAATTAAAAAAAGCGATTTTTTCAAACCATATTTTCAAAAAAAAACCAGAAGCATTTATCACAGGTTTATTAACACTCAAAAGGCTGAAAATTAAAAAATTATCTTACTATAGTTTTGCGTCGGTTCTTAAAAGAGCCAAATATTAACAGCAAAGCAGCTAACAAGAACAGAGCGCCATTCGGCATGGGGACCGAAACAGGTTCTGGCTCTGTTGGCGATGTGAGTGCATTAATAGCAACGCTAAATTCGGTTTCACTCATTTGATAGTTAAATGCGATTCTGACGGGATCAGAGCTTAGGTGCGTTTCTAAACTGCCGCCTATCGTATTTGTGACGAAAAGCTCAATGTCGATCATGTAGGCGCCAGTTGCTGGATTAGCTGACCCTAAATTCTCAATATAAAAGTTTATGTGCTGATGTACAGAGCCACCCCCACCGATTTGGTCAATTGCGCCTACTGGGCTACTAACTCCATCTGGTGTAACAAATGAGTAAGCATACTGAACATCTCGGAGTTTAACTCTTTCTTGATCAACGACATTATTCACCCATGCTTGGCCATTCCAGAACCATAAAGAGCCTACCGCACGGTAATACATATAACCTGGGTCAAACGTATTCGCTGATGATTGGAAGCCAGGGTCACCTGTTGTTGGTATTTCTGGATTACTAGGAGTGCCGAAGGTAGTGGGATATAAAAATTTTCCGGTCGTCAGATCAACAAGGGTAGGACTGTTGGTTTCAGAGTTAATTTCGGTCGGCGTTACTTGATTGTCAGTGAGTGTTAACCATATATCACTGTGTTGGGCATATGAAATAGACACAGGACCTATCAAGAATGCTATTGCAAAACTCAAAATTTTAATCAACGTGAATCCACCCTTTTTCACTATCTTCACCTACCTTTATAACGTAATAAACAATAAACAATAAACCCAGAGTAGAATCCTCTGGGTTTATTAGGGTAACTCAAATATTGAGTTTTATTTTCTCGCTTTGCGAAGTCCAGCCAAGCCAGCTAAACCTGACACAAATAACCAGGCCGCAGCAGGTACGGGTACGGGTGACATTGCGTCTATACCAAACTCATAATCTTCTGAGCTTAAACCATTATTGAAAGCAATAAAGACGGAGTCTGATGAATAGCCATTGCTAGACTGTAAGGCATTATCTGTATAACCCTCTAATATAAATTCAATCAGGTAAGCACCAACTGCTGCATTAGGGTCAATGAAGAAATCAATATGGGTATGTACACCGCCGTCATCATCTGCTTGACCAATCATGCCTTTAGCAAAAGGTTGAAGGGTAGGTGATTCATAGTCGTTTTCTATGCTGAATAGGCTGTTAGAAGAAGTAACCCAACTTATTCCATCCCAACTTTTTAGATCGCTTTGCATGTTGTAGGCAAGGTAATTCAAAGCGCCAAATGGGCCGTCTTCCACTTCAAAGCCTGGCGCATTCGTTGCGTAAGTACCGAGTGCAAAATCACCAAAATCAGCCTCAAATAATCGACCGCCACCTGCTAATGGCATGCCGGTTTCTACTTCTATTGCGCCGCCCTCTGCCTCACCAACGATATCGCCGTGATCGCCATGCCCATGATCATGTTCATTTGCAAATGCAGATGCAGCAAACACAGAAAAAAGTCCCGCTAAAATTAAGTCCTTCATTGTTCTGTCCAGTTTAATTATTTCTATAAGTTCCAATATTTATTCAGACCAGTTGTTCTGATGTCCAATATGATACAACATATCATTTGTGCATTACAAGACCAGACTGGGTAATAATTAAACTGTTTCACAATTAACGTGGGCGTAACGGAGAGGCTACGTTTTGACAACATAATATAGGGGGAGGTAAAAGCTGTTAAATGATCATTATAAGAACTTTTTTAGCGGCAGTCACTGCACAAACCATGAAGCTCAAGCTGTTGATTATTAAGAGTAAAGCCTGAGTCGAGGACATCGGTTTTTAATTTATTTAACGTTTCTGGTCGAATACTTGCCTCGGAGACTGACTGACAATTACCACAGATGAGAAATTGAGGCAGGTGGTGCGCGTGGTCGCAATTAATATGCTCACACGCCGTATATTTATTAACCGAATTTAATCGATGTGCGAGCGTTGCTTCGACTAGAAAGTTCAACATACGATAAGCCGACATCGCAGTAAGCGACCCGCTGTAACAAACGTTGTACTGATCGATTAACTCATAAGCCGAAATGGGGGATTGCGCCTCTAATAATAAAGCTAACGTTCTTTTGCGTTTTACGGTTAACCTAACACCCGCATCAAGACACATTGCCTCAGCGTTTTGCAATGTCTTATTTATCGTGGATTGAACCATACTCAATAAGTGTCCGATGTGAGTGAAATAGCGTAACCTTTAACAAGTATACCTATTTTATGGACCCTCTGCCCATCTCGCACACAGTTTTGTGACGGTGGAAGTATGACTTAGACGCTAGCCTTCTAAAAATCTCGACCGTAAACGAACCAGTTCGTCATCTGTTAATCCCAAGCCTTGACGAAAATAATTATCAATTGAACCGTATTCTGTCTTCATTTGGTCGAGCGCCGCCACGATAAAACTCCGCTCAACGCCTAATAAGGGTCTTATCTTTTCAGGATCGGTTCTAAAAAAAGACCCTAATCGAATCATCCAAATGTATTTATTAATCTTTTCTTTGGTATAAACATTGGTGAGCATAAAGTCATTAATCACTGCTTCTTCTGGCACACCCAATGCCAGCAACGTAATGGCAGCACCAAATCCTGCACGGTCTTTGCCGCCAGTGCAATGCGCCACGCTAGGGATATTATCATCATCAAGTAAACTTTTTAGATGTGGGCCATAAACATGCTGCTGCGAGGAGACAAACGCGCGATTGGCATTTTCCATTAATTCTACTGCGTTTAAATCATCAATATCACCTGAAGAAATTTTTTCAAACAACTCTTTGACTGCCGTGCCTTCCACATCGATTTCACGTTCCACGTATTGAATGCCTGCGGGTATGCGATCCGGGTCTTCCGCTTTTTCAAACGGAGTGCGAAAATCGACGATTTGCTTAACCTTCAAACGCTGAAGAAACGCTAAATCTCGCTCACTTAGATCGGCCAAACTGTCTGAACGGTATAATACCCCCCACTTGACCGTTTTCCCGTCACGCGTTTGATAACCGCCAAGATCGCGAAAGTTCTCTGCACCGTCCATTGCAAGCTTGCGGTAAGGTTCTCGTTGATCGCTAGCAATATCGATGGGCATCACACGCTGGTCGGCCTGTTCGCTGGAATCACCACAGGCAAATAAACAGCCCAGTATTAACAGCATTGGAATATGTTTCATAAAATTTTGTCCTTTTTATTGTACTCAACGATTAACAATTAGCTTAATACACCTGCCGCACGCAGGTCTTCAATCTCGTCCGCTAAACCCAGCTCGTGCATGATTTCATCATTGTGTTGGCCGACTGATGGGCTAGAAAAACCCACGCCTGCTGGCGTGCCTTCAAATTGAGGCGCCATGCGTGGTTCACGAATCTTGCCCGCTATCGGATGCTCACTGCTTACAAAAGTACCATTAGCGATCATCTGCGGATGGTCGGGTAAATCTTTTATGTCCATCGCTTTAGCGCAAGGCACATCATTAGCAACCATAGCGGCAATGGCCTCATCAACATCGATGCTAGCTGCATTGGCATACACGCGTTGAATGACCTCTGTTACTACTTCTTTATTAGCCGCGCGATCCATTATCGTTTCAACTCGAGGCTCAGCATGCGAATCGACATTAAATGCGTCACATAATCCATGAAATTCAGCATCCGATACTGGTGCCGACTGACCGTAACCATTGGCAAACTTCATCAACTTAACCCCCTTCGCAACTTGCTGGCCTAAGACCGCTTCAGGTTCTAGAAAGGTGGCTTTTTCAGAAGCATCCATCCACAAAAAATGCACCATGCTATCGACCATATTCAATCGAATATGCTGGCCACCTCTGCCCATAGCCCTGGCAAACAATGCTGAACTAGCAGCCATCGACACATTCATGCCTGTCATTTTATCAGCAATCGCTTGATAGCATTGCATCGGCTCACCTGTCTCAGCATTTGCTTGGTTATAAGTCACGCCCGAGAAAGCCTGAATAACATTATCATAAGCACGTCGATGAGCATCAGGGCCTTGATGGCCAAATCCATAGACTGAGATATAAATTAATTCCGGATTGACTGCGACTAAGTCGTCATAACTAATGCCTAAGCGCTCAACCACGCCAACACGAAAGTTATGAATAACGACATCGGCATCCGCAACTAGCTTTAAAAATACCGCCAGTCCTTTTTGCTTTTTTAAATCAATGGCCAAACCACGCTTACCGCGATTCGCCATATGAAACATAGCAGTTACACCGTGACAACTGGAGCCGATATAGCGCATTACGTCACCAATACCCGGCGCTTCTATTTTGATAACTTCAGCGCCTTGATCCGCCATCATCCCGCTGCCGAACGGCGCTGCTATTGCCGTGGATAGGTCGAGTACTTTCACGCCCTGAAGTGGCCCTTGACTAGTATCCATGTTTATTTCCTCAGTCATATTATTCAATAAATTCTTTATTAGATCTAGGCCGACCGCCTGGGCCGCTATAACCCATTGTGTAGCCTGGCTGCGGATCAAACTCAATCGATGGAATCGATGCTATCGCCTTGTCCCATGCGCTGATCAATCGATCTTCAGAAAGATAATCAAAAGGGTCTTGCAACGCTTTTACTTGCCAATCATCAGCCGCTAAGGGATTTTTTAATAGCCAATTTGCTGTTTTAATAAGCCCTGCTTGCGGGGTTAAAATATCGCGATAGGCAAGGCGTTGTTGTAATTTACTGATATCCATTAATCGATGCGTGGTGGTTGGCTGCATCAATAAAGGTTTTGCTGGCCGAGCAAACTCATAGGGCATCGATACGATACGCCATTGATGCTCGAGACCAGCAGCAATTACTTCCACCATTTGACGCAGTGTTAGCGTGTGCGAATCCCCGCAATTAAATATTTCACCGCGCGCGGCGGCTGGTTGGTCGACGGCCAATAAGACCGCATGAGCTAGGTTTTCAGCGTAACCCATCGTCAACAATGACAAGCCGTCGTCAGGTAAAATAATGTGCGGTCGACCATCGATAATACGTTTAACAATACTCCACTCTCTTGGTAATGCTTGGTAGGGGCCATAAACGATAGGATAACGAAAATGAGTAGCATGCGGTTGTAGTTGAAACACAGCGCGCTCTGTTTTAACAATCCGATAACCTTTTTCATCTTGTTCAGGCGCTGACACTAACTCTGCATGCTCGTCCGTTGGTACTACTAGGCCCTCCGGTTGATGCACTCGAGGGTGCATGTAGCCTAAGTAGCATGGCTGCCCGCCGATCGATATAAATTCTTTACAGCGTTCACGCATGAGATCAGCAATGACACGTAAGCGGCCATAAGCTGCAATGCACAATGTGAATTTTCGATCCGCCAATGCCTCGGTTAAGCAAGCTTGATCATAGGGGTCGGTATGGATGTGTTCAACTTCAGCGGGAATTTCAATCACTTCGTGATTGCCGGTGTGCAAAATAGCAACCCGATAACCACGAGTCAGTAAGCCGTTTACTATAAAGTGACCGGTAGGGCCGGTACCGCCAATAACTAGAGCCGTTAATACTTGATTAGATTGCTGGATAGTCACGGTCATTATTGCCTATAAGAGTAATCACAGCTTACTCTAACCGAAAATAAACTTAGCCATACTTAATAAGTGTTTAGGCCATTAGACAATGACGCCGGTACTAGCCGACTTCAGCAAGATCGCCTTTTGACTCAAGCCATTTTTTTCTGTCTGGGGCGCGCTTTTTGGCAAGCAGCATATCAAGTAGCGACTCTGTGCCGTCGCCAGCACCAGCAGTTAACTGAACCAGCCGACGAGTGTCTTGGTCCATGGTTGTCTCACGCAGCTGCAAAGGATTCATTTCACCCAAGCCTTTGAAGCGTTGGACATTGACTTTCCCTCGCTTTTTCTCCGCTTTAATACGATCAAGAATACCTGTTTTTTCGGCATCATCGAGCGCATAGTAAACGTTGTCGCCAATATCGATACGGTACAGTGGCGGCATAGCGACATAAATATGGCCCGCCGCAACCAAGGGCCGAAAGTGACGGACAAATAACGCGCAAATTAACGTGGCGATATGAAGTCCATCAGAATCAGCATCAGCGAGAATGCACACTTTATGGTAGCGCAACCCCGATAAATCATTAGACGCTGGATCGATGCCCATCGCAACGGCAATATTGTGAATTTCATCCGAGGCCAGTATTTCTTGTGAATCCACTTCCCAAGAATTTAATATTTTTCCTCTCAGCGGTAAAATAGCCTGAAAAGTTCTGTCTCGAGCTTGCTTAGCTGAACCTCCAGCTGAGTCACCTTCAACTAAAAATAATTCGCCTAACGCTGGGTCATCGCTGGAACAGTCAGCTAATTTACCCGGCAATGCTGGGCCTTGAACAATTCGCTTGCGAGCCACTTTTTTGGCTTTTCGTGATCGTGCTTGTGCACTATTAATGGCTAACTCAGCGATTAAGTCAGCGTCTTCTGTGTGCTGATTTAACCATAAACCCAGTGCGTCTTTTGCAACGCCAGAAATGAATGGCGCGCACTCGCGTGAAGAAAGTCGCTCTTTTGTTTGGCCGGAGAACTGCGGGTCTGCTAGCTTGGCTGATAACACATAGCTGCAACGATCCCAGATATCATCGGCCGTTAACTTTAACCCTTTGGGCAGTAAATTTCTAAATTCGCAGTATTCGCGGATGGCTTCAAGCATTCCTGTTCGCAAGCCATTTACATGCGTTCCTCCTTGCGCGGTAGGAATTAAATTGACATAACTTTCAGTGACGACTTCGCCGCCTTCAGGCAACCATTGCACAGCCCAATCAACCGCTTCTGTCTCGCCGCTAAAGCTGCCCATAAAAGGGAGTTCTGGCAATACTGGCCAGCCGTGAGTGGCCGATAAGATATAATCTCTTAAACCATCCTCATAAAACCACTCTTCTTTTTCGCCGCTAACCTCATCAAGAAAGGTGATGCGTAAGCCCGGACAAAGTACCGCTTTTGCGCGCAACACGTGATGTAAACGGCGAATAGAAAATTTAATTGAATCAAAATAATGTTGGTCTGGCCAAAATCTTACTGCTGTGCCGGTATTACGCTGGCCAACTGTGCCGGTTTGTTTTAATTTACTCTTTAATTTTCCGTCACCAAAAACAATATTAAATTGTTTCGCATCGCGTTTAATATCAACTTCTAGACGAGTCGATAAAGCATTCACAACCGAAACACCCACACCGTGCAAGCCACCAGAAAACTGATAATTTTTATTCGAAAACTTACCCCCAGAATGGAGTTTAGTTAAGATCAATTCGACCCCCGACATTTTATGCTCAGGATGAATGTCAACAGGCATACCACGGCCGTTATCGACCGCCGATAAAGAACCGTCCTGATGTGCAACAACGTGGATAGTGTCAGCAAAACCCGCCAAAGCCTCATCGACCGAGTTATCGATAATTTCTTGCGCCAAATGATTAGGCCGCTGAGTATCGGTATACATGCCCGGCCGTTTTCTTACCGGCTCTAAACCGGTTAGAACCTCAATTGAATCGGCATTATAATCTGACATAATATTTGCGCTACTCTAAAAAGTTAATTAAAAAATTAGTGTTTAAGTTGTTAAAAACTCCGTGATCGCTGGTAGCCAACGAGCGAACGCTTGAAAGCTATGATCGCCACCATACTCTATGGCCATTTTGCAGCCGCGGTAATAGTTGCTGGCTTGAAGGTAGTCGAGCGTTTCATCTTCGGTTTGCAATAATACCCACCTCAATGCGGGCTGCCGGATTGAATCCACGTAAATCTGTTGTAACTCTACCATATGTTGCTGAGTGAGCGTAAAAGTTTCACCCGTATAATCGTTAGTTTGTGGACCGAGATAATCAACCAATAAACGCTCTGGGCATACCGCAGGATTAATCAGCACCGCCTTGCAGTCGAACACCTGAGACAAATAATTCGCGTAATACCCACCAAGTGAACTACCAATCAATAGTGGTTGATCGGCGGCGGCGATCAATGCCTTTAATTGCTGCATAGCTCTTGCTGGCGAATACACGAGCTGAGGGACCTGATAGTCAAGCCAGTGGCCATGTTGCTGGCTATGAAGCTGAAAGTACTTGGCACAAAGTTGCGCCTTATGTGACTGCGGCGAGCTGTTATAACCGTGTAAATAAAAGACCGTCTTCAAGTATCGGTCATCCACATTAGAGCATTATGACGAGTCATCATTTATACCCTTGTGAAGCATAATCAACGGTTAAATCTATTCCATCCAGCCGAGATACAGCCGTCTCTAAGCGACCATCTGGGTGTAAATTTAACCAACGATAACCCGGTGCTGTTTGGTCGAGCTTAAACCCTTCACTGTTCGGTGCAAACTGGACGCAAGTCGATGGAGCGGACAATAATTGCACTCCCGGCAAGCGCGCATCTTGGCCACTAAATGCTTGGTGGACATGGCCCCATAACACCGCACGCAAGCGAGGCTCTCGACTAAGAATGGATAACAATTGGTCACTATCGGCAAGCCGCTGTTCATCGAGCCAATCACAGCCAATAGGAATGGGCTGGTGGTGCAGACAGCCAATGACATACTCTGCGTCGGCATGCGCCGACAAAGCTTGCTCTAAATACGCTAACTCTTGTTCGCCTAATTCACCACCGACTTGGCCTGGAACGGCAGAATCCATCATGACTATTAACCAGCGACCAATACGCACTGTTCGAGGCAGTAACTCATTACCAACCGTATCAGCCATTAAGACACGCCCATCATGGTTGCCCGCCAACCACGCATTAGCCATGCCTAATGGCGCTAACTTATTTTTTAGTCTGAGGTAAGCCTCGGCTGATCCATGGTTGGCTAAATCACCAGTGGCCAGTAATAAATTAGCCATTGGCTGCTCTTTTTTTATGAGGGTCAAAACATGGTCTAAGCTGCTGTCAGTGTCCATACCCACCAAGCATTCACCACTGTACTGCCCTAAGTGACAATCGGTGATTTGCACCAGACGTAAAATCTCATCAGCGCTCGCATCGCTCAGCTGAAGATGTTCAGGCAGTAACAAATCGACCATCAGTTCGCGCTCATCACTGGCTTTGATTCGTATTTTGAGCCAGCGAGGGAATGTCACTGGTCGATGCGGTCGGCGCGAGTTGTGCCGCAGAAGCGGCTCTATTTAGCAGCCATGTTGGGTCACTGTTAGCCCCTAAAATGACGGATTCGCTCAAGCCATGCTTTAAGGTAAGGCTTAGCCACTCGGCCAGAAACTTATTTTGCTGCTCTTTTTCATCGGGTTGAAACATCAATTCATTGGGGTACTGGTAACTGGCTAGGCGGCTGGGCTGCTGATTGCAAGCAACCACTTCAGCCATATTGACATCATGATAAAGTCGGATCGATAAATTCACACACGCTGCCTGACAGACCACCGACATCGCCTCAATATTTAAATGCAAGTTAACCATGGTCGTAAAGCGGCAACGTTCGGTGATCATTAATTGCAAGCGCGCCAGTCGATCTTCGCCTAAATCTATGTTGCAGCGCATTTGATCTTCCGCGCGGCAACGCTCGCTGTCATTTTGAGTGAATCCCTGATCGAGCCCGCTTAGGTTAACAGACGGCATGATCTGACAGAGGCGCAAATAATTTAGTTCGCAGTTAGCCATCATGGCTTTAATATCAAAACGGTATTTTCTTTTCACGGCATCTCATTTTCAATTACGGGCCTATCCATCGGATCACGCCAGACAGACGAGATTATCAAACCGGGGGATTTTCCACTCATAGTAAAAACCAAAGGGTAAAGACAGTCGTATATTCTACGCAAGTGATTGCAGAGGTAAATTGTAACAATATTGCTTACATGGCCCTCACAGTCGGTATAATTACAGCACATCGCTGGTAAAACGGTAGTATTACTACCACTTAACCTTAAACGATGATGGCCACAGCCTGCCTGTCGGTCTGTTAAAATAATCGTTCTATTGACTTTTTAGTAAGGATTTTTCATGCCGTTTGCCCTCACGATTTCAATGCCTACACGTTACTTAGCCATGCTGACTTGTAGCGTTGCTTGCCTTGCCGTTAATCCATGGACTCACGCTGCTAATTTGGTTGACATTTATGAGCTGGCGCTTGTCAATGATCCCACATTACAGGCGGCTCAAGCGAATTTTAATGTCAGTCAAGAAATCAAGGCCAAGGCCATTTCTCAGCTGTTGCCTCAAATCAGCGCCAGCGCCAGCTACTCCGAGGCAAATGAAGACAGTCACAGTGAATCATATTTCGGCAACTTTGATATTTCTAACTTTCCTGGCGGAAATCGTGAATCGCAAACCCGTACGGAGTCTGACACCAACAGCTATACCGTCACCTTGACGCAGGATTTATTTAATCTCTCGGCTTACTTCTCATTCAAACAGAGTCATGCTCTCTCAAAGCAAGGCGAGCTGCAGCTGGCCATTGATCAGCAGGCTCTAATCATTCGCACAGCCAACGCTTACTTTGATGTGCTGCGCGGGCAAGATAACCTGACCTCATCATTGGCTGAAGAAAAGGCTATTAAGCAACAACTCGAACAAACGCAACAACGTTATGATGTGGGTTTGATCGCTATTACCGACGTACATGAATCGCGTGCTGCATTCGATTTAGCCGTGGCTAACCGCCTGACAGAAGAAGTTGGGTTAGGCATTGCTTATGAGGACCTTACCGCACTAACTGGCCAAGCTCATACCAATTTGGCCAACCTTTCAGCCAATTTTATTACCAACAGACCCACCCCTGATACGGCAGAAGAATGGGTTGCCTTTGCAGCGAAAAATAACTTGGCCATAAAATTGGCCGCGCAAGTTGCTGAAGCCTCGAATCAAAATGCAAAAGCTAAAAAGGCCGCCATCGCCCCCAGTATCAAAGCCACTTTGCGATACAAAGACAGTCAGCAAGACGCGGACAATAAGAATTTACTGACTTTAAGTAAGCAGCAGTCCTATTCAAATAGAGACGGTACGACTGCTGAAATCACCCTTGATGTACCCATTTGGGCTGGCGGTTTTAAACAGGCTGAGCGAAGAGAAGCCGGCTTTCAGCGTGTTCGCGACCAAGCCAATTTAGTTGCGGCCAAACGATCAGCTTTTCGGGACGCACGATCCAGTTTTCTAACCACGGTGGCCGATACTGCTCGCGTCAATGCACGCCGATTGGCTATCACCTCCGCCGAAAGCGCACTCGATGCAACTGAAGCTGGCTATGATGCAGGAACGAGGAATATTGTCGATTTACTCAATGCGCAGCGGGATTTATTTCGCGCGCAACGTGATTACGCCAATACGCGGTATGACTTCATTATTAACTCACTGGGCCTTAAGCGTGCTGCAGGTATATTAGCCCCTGATGATATATATGAGCTTAATAACTGGCTAGTAGAGCCTGAAATCTCACTGCAATTGAATCAATCATCACCGGTTCAAGACTGACTTATCGTTCCAGTAATGAATGGATCAATTCGAGCAATCGTTGCAATGCACCTTGATTGCTCGCCACCTCGCTCCTTCCCCCTTGAGCGGCGATCTCACGCTGTGACGGGTATTCAATGTAATAGCTAATATCTTCAGCCAACTCATCCGTATTATTGATGAGCTGAAGGGCCCCGGCGTCTTGAAGTAATTGGCTGATCTGCGCAAAGTTAAATAAGTGGGGACCGGCTAATATCGGCATTCCCCAGGCCGCAGGCTCTATCGGGTTATGCCCTCCATGAGGGACAATGCTGCCGCCGATAAAAGCCAGGTCCGCGGTGCCATAGAACAACATCAACTGACCGATACTATCAATTAACAGAACCTGGGTGAGGCAATTAACCGAAGACGCTTCAGAGCTTCGTTGATGGGTTAATCCGTTTTGCTCAATTAGTGCGGCCACCTTATCACAGCGCTCAGGGTGTCGTGGCGCAAGAATCAATAGGGTAGCTGCGTTTTTTTGTAATAGCGTATGGTGCGCTGCTAAAATACTTTCATCTTCACCGTCATGCGTGCTACCAGCTAACCAAACGAATTGTTTGCCATTTTTAAGGTGTGACTGGCGTATACCCTTTGCTTGTGCAGCAAGTGAGTCACTGATCGTGATGTCAAACTTAATACTGCCCGTCATTCGCAAATGATGTTTAGGCACCCCTAAAGCTAAAAAATTGTCGGCATCAGGAGGGTACTGCGCAGCGACATGAACCTCTCGAAGCATGGCATTAGCCAGCCAACTGATGCGCTGATACCCGCGCATTGACTTATCAGACAATCGTGCGTTCGCAACCACGACCGGAATCGCTTTTTTTCGACACAAAAAAAGCATACTTGGCCATAATTCTGTTTCCATGACGATGCATAGCGCAGGCTTGGTCTTGACCAAAAAAAGACACACAAAGGGGAGCCAATCAAACGGGGCATAGCAATGAAAAACATCGTCGCCAAATAAATTTTTCGCGCGCTCCGAACCCGAAGGCGTTGTCGTAGTGATAATTAATGGTCGATGCGGATAATCAACCCGCAATTGACTGACCAACGGTTCTGCTGCAATTACTTCGCCAACCGAAACCGCATGCAGATAAATACCCCCGGGGCATTGCTGGGACTTAATTAACCCGCAACGTTCCAACCATCGATGCCGATAACTTCGCGAGCTTAACGATCGAAACAGTAATCGAACAAAAAACAATGGCCATATCACCGTCACAATCAGACCATACAGTGTATTGGCCACGGCATGCTGACACTGAGATAGATAATCTTTGGTTGATTGTGCTTTCAAAATGAACCTATTTAAGCTTCCGTTGATTAAAAAGACCTGAGCGACTTAGCGATAATCGCACGAAGTGCTTACTTGCGTCGCCGACGCCGATTTGAACGAAAATCAACCAGCGGCAAGGCCATTATACGATTAATGACTGAAAGATTTGCAACAAAGGCAGCAATAATCGTTTAAGAATTGATTTTTACTGTTTGCTCGGACAGAATACACCATTGATAATTAAGTGCGCAAAAGTGTCATTTGGCGCATGCTCCCATAGCCATCATTAAAAAATGCACTAAACTAGTGCATTGATGGTCTATTTTGGTGCGATTTTGGCGGCGCCCCATAAGCGCTTTAGGTAAATATATTATTTATCAATAGCTTATAAATTTTTAAAGCCCTATTAAGTTGGTATAGCTATTGCTATGTTAAGGGAGACGCGGCAAGACCCAGTGCCACAAGCATTTTTACCCCGTGCATTTTTATGCACCCGAATTGAAATAATTTAAACGGAGAAATACATACAATGAAAGCGAAGTTAGAATATATTTGGTTAGACGGCTATACGCCCACTCAAAGCCTGCGCAGTAAAACGCAAGTCAGGGATAACTTTGGCGGCACACTTGAAGAATGCCCTATGTGGTCATTTGATGGCAGCTCGACTGAACAAGCCGAAGGCAATGCATCAGATTGCTTATTAAAGCCCGTTTTTATTGTTCCAGACCCTGATCGCAAAAATTCATTCTTAGTCATGACTGAAGTATTAAATGCGGACGGTACGCCGCACGTCTCTAATGGCCGCGCAACTATTGATGACGACGATTCTGACTTTTGGTTTGGTTTCGAACAAGAATATTTTCTATGGGATGTTGATACAAAGTTACCCCCAGGCTTTCCTCCAGGAGGCTTCCCAGGACCACAGGGGCCTTACTATTGTTCAGTCGGCGCAGCCAATGCTTTTGGTCGCGGCTGTGTTGAAGACCACTTTGACCTTTGCTTAGATGCTGGCCTTAATGTTGAAGGCATTAACGCTGAGGTTGCAGCTGGCCAATGGGAATTTCAGGTTTTCGCTAAAGGCGCCAAACGTGCCGGTGACGAAACTTGGTTAGCACGTTACTTGCTTGAAAGAACCGGTGAGAAATACGGCTATGAAATCAATTACCACCCAAAACCTTTTGGTGATCTCGACTGGAATGGCTCTGGCATGCACGCAAACTTCTCAAATGCGGCAATGCGTGACTTAGGTGATGAATCAGTCTTCACAAAAATCTGTGAGAACTTTGGTAAGCATATCGAACGGCATATTAGTGTTTACGGTGCTGAAAACGACCAACGTCTTACTGGCAAACATGAAACGCAATCAATTGACGAGTTCAGTTATGGCGTGTCAGATCGTGGAGCATCAATTCGTGTGCCTATCGGTACGGTTGAAGATGGTTGGAAAGGACGCTTGGAAGATCGTCGTACAGCATCAAATGCCGACCCTTATAAAGTTGCCGCAGCAATTATCAAAACAACTAAAGAAGCATTAGTCTAAGCCAGTCCACCCTGAAGGCAACCATGCCTTCAGGGTGGTCTTAGTCACACTCGTCAAGCTCACTCCACCCTTCTGCAGTCACAGCCATTTCAACTAATAACTTCTCTGTACGCAACATATTGGCTTCTTTGTGCTACAACTAACGGCATGAGATTGTAAAATTTTATACCCAGTTCACAGTTTTTAAAATATAAACCGTATTAAAATACCCACCTAACTTAGAAACCGCTAGGGTAAGTTTATTATGAAGACGCTAGGAATTTTACTCTCGCTACTGTTAATGCAATACACCGAATTAACCTTAGCTCAAACCCTCAACACCTCTGACAGTCAAGGCCACACGAAATTCACTGATCAACACGTTCAAGTAAAAAAAACAGCAGGATTGGCAACGGCCACCGAAGCAACGATCATCCAATATCAAGCAACGAACACACCCTCTTTATCGGCAGCGACCATTGAGCACGCGATTCAACAGCGCAAAGTAAAGAATGCGCTTGATGCTCACCAAAAGCAGCAACGCTACCTTTCCTGGGAGCAACAATTAACGGATAAAAAAAGACAAATCACTGCGCTCAAAAAACAGTTAGCCGTTGCAAAAAAAATACGTGCAGATGATTTCATTGCCAATGCTAAGGGCGGCGTAAGATTGTCACAAAGCTATCGCGACAGAGTAAGTGGCATTGATAAAAAACTCACGATAAGTGAGAAAAAATGGCTTGCCTTACGGCGTAATAAACCAGATTAATAGCGCGGCTCTAAAACCAAGTATTCATTGTCTTGGTCCAAATTAAATTTGAAGTGTTTTAAAAAGTTCATCCCTAGTAAGCCCTGACTATTTCGATCGCCCTGGCTCAACTCCATAATAACGAATTCAATATCGCTGACACGATATTCACCAATAGCAAAATAATCAAACCGATAAATAGGAGCTTCAACTCGGCCGCCAGCCGTATCAATAGTGCCATTACCTACAAAATTAGCATTTAATTGACCTTCAGCTTGATCAAAGAACCATTTAGCGAGCACTGATATTGAGGCCCCAGTATCAATTAATAACGTCAAGCCATTATTACTCAATTGGCCGTTAATTAAGTAATGCGCAGACTGCTTAACGAGAGGGAAAGCTGCTTTAGTTAAAGTAATCTGATTAATCTGACTCAGTAGTTCTCTAGCTTGTTTACCATAATAAATGTCACTGGTTAGTGATGCTAATCGTAATCTTGACTGCTCAAATTGCTCGATATGAAAATAAGCGTTAGCCAATCCAAAAATATATGAGTTATTGCTTGGCTGATGCCAAAGTACATACTCGAGGAGTTTTATCACTAACGGCCAATCATGCTTATTTTTTAAGTTAACTAATTGAGCCTCAATGATGGTGTTCATTTGGTGGGTATAAATATCATTTTTAACCCCAGCCCGCGATCCAGCCAAGTGAAACATCGTTTCTAAATCGTTTATTTCACTGGTTTGAACGAAGTGATACGTGGATTGCAACCATTGACTATCAAAATCATTGGGAAAGTGTGTTAGCCAAGCATCTAAAAAATATAAGCTACGATTAATCTCTTCACCCTGCAGTCCACGTTTAATCTCTGCTAACCAATACGTTTTTAGTTTCATTGCTCGCTGGGGATAATGTTCTGAAAAACGTTCCCATTGCGCTGCCAATTGCGCAAACTGATCGAGGTCAAATAACTGCTCTAGCCGCCTGACCTCTAGTGGTTGCCCGATCAATGGTGTCTGCGGCGGATCGGTTACCCTGGCTTTCGCTCGTGCTGGCATCACTCTGGAATGATTTACCTCACTACTGCTTGGGCTTTCTGACGTGTCGATAGGTGCTTTATATGACGTTGACGCCCTCTCTTCGCCAGTAAAGAACCAGAACAAGTTCCCCATAAGTGATAGGCATAACAGCAATAAGAGTGGGAATGAGTTGCGCATAGGCTTATTTGATTCATCGCATAAAGATGCCTGATTCTATCCTTAATCGTCCCTCAAACTCTAGTCACGTCGATCAAGCATAAGGGTTACCCCATGAAGGCCATTGAGACCAACAGATTTGCACCATAGTGGTGCAAATGATGTTATACTGGTGGCGTTTGCCTTAGCCTGCCCGGCTTTCAGCGCACTCGACGGGGTGAAAATAGATCTTATTTAATTTTAACCATATGATTTATATGGATTATTAATATTAATCTTCCCTTTTCCTAATATGCGCACAATTTTTGCATTGGTAATACTATGATTGCAGAACAACTACACACACGGCTTCTTCAAAACTTATCCACTGCGGTGCTGTTACTGGATAGCGAACTCTGTTTGAGCCACATCAATGCTGCGGCTGAAAGCCTACTAGGGCTGAGCGGTCATCGCCACATTGGCGTGCCACTCAATAGCTTACTGATTGCCGCCGATTCAATGATATTGACGCTGAAAGATACTCTAAGCAGCGGTCGAGCCCATACACAACGAGAGGCAACCCTATCAAAGACCAATGCGGGTAAGATGAGTCACTTCACCGTCGACTACACCGTCACCCCGATTGACGATATTCCCAATAGCGCGCTGATTATAGAAATTCAACCCATTGACCGCTTATTAAGGATTAGCCGTGATGAAACACTTTATTCTTCACAAGAATCAACGCATGCGTTATTAAAAGGCCTTGGCCATGAAATAAAAAATCCACTCGGCGGCCTTCGTGGTGCAGCGCAATTGCTGGAGCAAGAACTCAAGGAACCCAGCCTTAAAGAATATACCCAAATTATCATTGATGAAGCCGATAGGTTACGTAATCTAGTCGACCGCATGCTCGGGCCAGTCAAACCTCATAACACGGCCCTCACAAACATTCATGAAGTGTTAGAACGCGTGAGATATCTCACCAATGCTGATTGTGGTGATAGCATTATCATTTCACGAGATTATGATCCAAGCATCCCTGATATTAAGATTGATAAAGAACGTTTAATTCAAGCCGTACTGAACATTACCTGCAATGCGGTGAATGCCTTGAATCAGCCGACTCAGCCAACCCATAAACCGCTCATTACGATAGCAAGCCGTATTATTCGTCAGTTTACGATTGGCGGGCATAACCATCGGCTTGTTTGTCGGGTGGATATACGTGACAACGGTCCTGGTATTCCTGACAATATTCGCGATAACGTTTTTGTCCCTATGGTTAGTGGGCATGCCAGCAATTCAGGACTGGGATTATCCATTGCCCAATCAATTGTTAAACAACACGAAGGATTAATTGCTTTTACTAGTGACGCAGGAGACACCTGCTTTTCAATTTATCTGCCTATGATTGATTAAATATTTTAAGGAGAGACATGAGTAACAAAAATTATGTTTGGGTAGTTGATGATGACAAATCTATCCGCTGGGTACTTGAACGTGCGCTGACGCGATCTGGAATAGAAGTCGATGTTTTTGCTGATGCCGAAAGACTATTGGAAGCGCTTGATCAGTCAAGGCCTGATGTCATTATAAGTGATATACGGATGCCAGGGATGGGTGGTTTAGAGATGCTATCCACCGTTGTTAAGAAGCATCCAAAGTTGCCTGTTATTATCACCACTGCCCATTCAGATTTGGATAGTGCTGTCTCATCTTATCAAGGAGGCGCTTTTGAATACCTGCCGAAACCTTTTGATATTGATGAAGCCATAGCAATGACACGCAGGGCACTAGCGCACGCTGAAGAAAGTCAGGCTGAAATGACGATCAAGTACGAAGAAGAAACAACGGAAATGATTGGCCAAGCCCCGGCAATGCAAGAAGTATTTCGCGCCATTGGGCGACTGTCACAATCAAATATCAACGTGCTCATTAATGGTGAATCAGGCACAGGCAAAGAGTTAGTCGCTAAGGCATTGCATCGCCATAGTCCGCGAAAAAACAATCCTTTTATCGCTTTAAATATGGCCGCTATTCCAAAAGACTTGGTCGAATCAGAATTATTTGGTCATGAAAAAGGCGCATTTACAGGCGCCTCTCAACAGCGTGTTGGCCGATTTGAACAAGCAAGTGGCGGCACATTATTCCTCGATGAGATCGGCGATATGCCCGCCGAAATCCAGACACGATTACTCAGAGTGCTGGCTGACGGTGAATTTTATCGCGTTGGTGGTCAAACGTCGATTAAAGTAGATGTGCGCGTTATCGCCGCCACTCATCAGCACTTAGAAACTTTAGTCGAACAGAAACTATTTCGTAATGATTTATTTCACCGGCTAAATGTTATCCGTATGCAGCTGCCAAGGCTTGCCGATCGCAGCGAAGACATTCCTCAGTTATCTCGTTACTTCCTTGACATGAGTGCTAAAGATTTGGCTGTCGAAGTTAAAGTCTTATCGGCAGCAACAGAAGACTTATTCACCACGTTGCCGTGGCCAGGCAATGTTAGGCAACTAGAAAACACCTGCCGCTGGTTAACGGTAATGGCTTCAGGTAATGAGATCAAACCAGATGACCTTCCGCCGGAACTATTAGCACCAACGCCGTCACGTCAAACCGAAAATGCGACAAGCTGGGAAGATCAGCTACGCAACTGGGCTAATCGCGAATTAAGTTCTGGTAAAAATAGAATTTTAGACTCTGCAACGCCTTGCTTTGAAAAAACGATGATCGAAATTGCGTTAAAACACAGCCATGGCAGAAAACGGGATGCCGCCATACTGCTAGGCTGGGGCAGAAATACACTCACTCGTAAAATGCAAGAATTAGACATGAGTCGATCACGGTAATCGAACTGGACGTGATATCTTAATGCAGCGGCTTATTACGCAGCAGTCGATTTATACTGATATACTCAATTTTTGTCCTTCAGCGAATACCGTTTATGCCTTTAAATGTCGTTTTATTTGAACCAGAAATTGCACCGAACACAGGTAACATCATTCGGCTCTGTGCCAATACAGGTTGTCGGCTGCATTTAATAGAACCGCTTGGCTTCGACTGGGACGACAAACGATTGCGTCGTGCAGGGTTAGATTATCAAGAATGGGCTGACATAAAGCACTGGTCTTGTTTCAATGAATTTTATCAACAAGTTAGTGAGCCAACCAGGCTCTTTGCTTTCACCACCAAAGGCAATAACGGCCATCACCACAATGCCTTTAAATCTGATGACAGTTTACTTTTCGGGCCGGAAACGCGCGGCCTGCCATCATTAATTTTAGATTCTCTACAGCCCCAGCAAAAACTGCGATTGCCGATGGTGGCTGGCAGTCGCAGTTTAAATCTATCAAACAGTGTTGCCATTGCCGTTTATGAAGCATGGCGACAGCTTGATTTTACCGGCAGCTTATAAACAATATAACAGCCATATGACAGGATAATGCATCCAGTCAATGCTCAACGAGTGAATAACTGTTTTTTATCTTTCAAGCTTAGCGGCGGCATTCTGCGTCAGTTTCTTTGCGAAAGCATGACCGGTAAATAATGGGTAATCAGTACGGGGTCGTTCTTGCCAATCGCCGCGCTAGCACCTAGTCAAAACAATTTAGTTAAGCGACGGTTTACTTTGATCAGCGCTTGCTTGAGACTGCCTAAAAATAGCATCGAAATCGATAGGCGCAATTGACAATGGAGGGAAACCACCTTTAACGACAATAGAATCAACGGCCTCTCTTGCATAAGGGAATAAAAAGTTAGGGCAAACCGCACCCAATACATGGGCCATTTGTTCTTCTGGAAAACCATTAATCGCGAAAATACCGGACTGTTGTAATTCAACTAAATACGCTGTGTCCTCTTCTACTTTGGCAGTAATGGTGAGCGTTAATATGATCTCATGTACGCCTTCAGCAATGGCATTGCCTCGTGTGTTCACGTCCATTTTAACCTGCGGCTGAAATGCTTGTGTAAACACCTTTACACCCATGGGTGTTTCAAAAGAAAGATCTTTGATAAAGGTTCTTTGAATAGCGAATTGTGGGCCTGATGGCTGTTCTGCCGCTGCATTGTTCTCTTCCATAACTACCTCTTTTATAACCTAATTAAATGAGTCCACGAGCATTGAGACGGCGTTTAGATGGCCGATCACATCATCGCTGTTAAAAGACTAGACGGTATCTAGCGTCAATCACTCTTGTATTAAAGCGTCCAAACGTCCACTCCGATCAAGTGCAACTAAATCAGTATAGCCGCCAACGTGAGAACCGCTAATCCAGATTTGTGGCACTGTTTGCTGCCCACTTAGGCGTTCCATTTCAGCACGCAAAGTTGGGTCATTCTCTACATGGATTTCATCAAAACTCAACGACTTATCAATGAAAAGATTTTTTGCCGCTACGCAATAAGGGCATATTTGTGTGGTGTATATCAGTATCTTCATGACATGTTAAAACCTTCAATGCATCGCCAATAAACTGGCAGACTTCATTTATTGAATAAGGGGCATTTGAGCCGCTTTCCACTCCATAATTCCACCACTTAATCGATAAACTGCAGGGCCCGAGTCGCGTTGCAATCGTTTGGCAGCAAAAGTTGACTGTTGACCTAGTTTACATACCAGAATAATCGGCTTTTCTTTGAATTGCTGAAATAGCCCATCTTCATCAGAATTATGCTGGCTCTGCCACTGATTAAACGGCAAGTTAATCGCATCGACAATGTGACCTGCATCAAAATCTGCTTTATCACGCAAATCGATAATAATCGCCTCCTCTCGGTTGACCATATTGGTGAGTGCCTGACTGGTCAGACTAGGCCCGGCACGACGATTTTCTAACCAAGCTAAAGCCACTACTGCAGCAGAGAGTAAACTGACTAATAGCCATTGTTCAGAAATAAAAATAAGAAACTTTTGCATAACGATTCATTTACACTTAAAGTGGATTATAGGCTTTAATTATACACTGCATAAGACACTTAGCCACCACCTATCTGTCAGCAATAAGTGGGAATTTTAGGCAGGTGCTAAGTCCACAATCAACCGCCGATGCAATGAATTTCGCTGCCAAATATCAACGATGACAACGCAGCTCAAAATTCACCGGGAAGCCTAATTAGCTTGCAATCGATCAACAGTATTAGGTAATAACAATAATCATGCGTCAAGGTATTCCTCAAAAGTTCATTGCATCGTACCAACTTGGCTTAATTATCACGTTGATATGCATAATGTTCATTAGTCATACTGGCAACACTAACCCACTGAACGATCGCGTCAACCAACAGGCTGAATACGAGCGTCTCACGAAACAACTCAAAAAAATTCAATTACAACTTAAAGAAGATATAAAAAAACACAGCCTCATTGAGTTTTCATTCAGCGAAACCGAGATAAAAATTGGCGTTTTAGCGACTCAACTTCGACAGCAAAAAAAACAAGCACAAGCAATGGCATCTGAACTTGCTCACCTAAAACAGCAGCAAATTTTATTGGATCAAAAAAAAAGTAAGCAATACTCGTTGCTTGCAAAGCATATCGAGCAAACTTACTTACTCGATGAAAAAAATCAATTAAAGATCTTGCTTAATCAAACCAATCCTGAAAACTTTGACCGTCAAATAAACTATCTTCAATCTGTCAATCAGGCAAGACAACAACAACTCGACAATTACCGCCAATTAGTCAACGAAAATAATCGCCTCGCCAAAACAATTCTTTCAAAGCAAAAGGTAATAGATCGTAATCAAAACTTACTTTTAACACAGACGAGCGAGCTCAATAATTTACAACAACAAAGACAGCAACAACTCTTGCGTCTTCAATCAACCATTAGCACCAAACAATCTGCGGCACTAACTCTTGAGCGCGACAGTGAAGCATTGAAAGCGCTGTTGTCGGTCGTCATAGAAGTTATTCAAAAAGAAAAAAAGCCATTAAAAAAACAAATTGTAGTGCCGCAGAAACCAGTGGGTGATCATGGTTTTGCGCAAGCCAAAGGCTCTCTACCTTGGCCGGTCGATGGAAACCCCTCGACGCTGTTTGGCAGTAAGCGAGCCGAATCTGGAATTCCATGGGAAGGCATTACCTTGACTGCACAACTCGGCGAGCCT
>DDED01000160.1:0-12961 GCA_002336035.1 Cellvibrionales bacterium UBA1963 | reverse complement strand
CTCGGCGAGCCTGTTCATGCTATTTTTTCTGGTCATGTGGTTTTTTCTGACTGGTTTCAAGGGCAAGGCCTATTGATGATCATTGATCATGGGCAAGATTATTTAAGTTTATACAGCCATAATCAAAGCCTACTCAAAAATACAGGCGACTGGGTCGTTGGCGGAGAGACCGTTGCAACTGTTGGCAATAGCGGCGGCCAACCTCAGAGCGGGCTTTATTTCGAAATTCGTCATGATGGTCAACCACAAGACCCTAAATCTTGGTGCACGAAACAGTAACCGCGTAAAATTAGCAAATGCATACATTACTGGTTATTATTCCATAAGTAATTTGCTCTCCATTAAAACAAGAATTTTTTGACAACCATAAAAAGGATATCATCGTGAATCACGCTCACATACTGCATGCGTCATTGGGCTGTTTGCTGACCTTAAACCATACCCTGTGCGTATTTATTTTGGCATCTTTAAGCGTATTGAGCCATGCCAATCATACGGAAGTCGCGCCCGAACCAGTGACTAACAGCGTTGGCAGCCCAGGCAACGCAAAAGAGAAATTAGCACTGGAAGACCTTCGAGCCTTTGTTAAAGCCTTTAATCATATTCGAAGTGCTTATGTGGAAGAAGTCGATGACTCAACACTGCTTAAAAATGCTGTTAAGGGCATGCTGTCAGAGCTTGATCCCCATTCAAATTACCTAGAGCCCCGCCATTTCCAAGATCTACAAGAAACTTCGACTGGCGAATTTGGCGGGCTTGGACTTGAAGTCGGCATGGAAGATAATTTTATTAAAGTCATTTCACCGATTGATGATACCCCTGCAAAAAAAGCAGGCATCAAAACAGGCGACCTTATTATTAGTATCGACAATCAACCGATTAAGGGCCTTGATCTTGGTGAGGCTGTTAAAAAAATGCGCGGCCCTAAGGGCAGTGAAATCACTTTAAGTGTTGTTCGTCAAGGAGTACCGCAGCCAATTGAATTCACGCTTATCCGAGATATCATTTCGGTTGTCAGTGTGCGCAGTGAAATGCTCAGCCAGGACTATTTGTACATTAGGATCGCTCAATTCCAAGGCAAAACGGGTATAGATCTAAAAGAATTGCTGGCCACAAGAAAACAACAACAATCCATCAATGGCATCATTCTTGATTTGCGTAACAACCCTGGCGGTATTTTGCAGAGCGCCGTTGAGGTAACTGACGCATTTATTGAACAAGGATTAATTGTTTACACTGAGGGTAGGATTGCTCATTCGGCAAGGTCATACTTTGCCAGCAATACAGACGTTAGCTATGATGAACCGTTAATCGTGCTTATTAATGGGGGCTCAGCGTCAGCGTCAGAAATTGTCGCAGGTGCACTTCAGGATCATCAAAGAGCATTAATACTTGGCACCACAAGCTTTGGTAAAGGATCAGTTCAAACAGTTATACCTCTATCAGAATTGCACGGCATAAAGCTAACCACAGCGCGGTATTTTACTCCTCACGGTCGCTCTATTCAGGCACAAGGTATCGATCCTGACATTATTGTTGAACCGGCTACTATTACTAAAATCGATACCGGAAAAAAATACACGGAAGCAAACTTACAAGGCCATTTAACCAATAAAAATCTTGCTGACGATGAAAACATCGACAATCCTTTAAATGTTGATTCGTCCAATAACAGTGTGTTAACTGATGATAACCAACTGTATGAAGCATTAAATATTCTTAAAGGGTTGCATATTTTAAGCCTAGAAAATAAATAAATTTCTCGATATTGTTTGTGGCCCCCTTATGAGTGAATACCTAAATCGGATCGTCTGGCTATTTATTTTGGCGACTGGTTTACCGGCCTTTGGTCAAACCACCTCGTCATTAGTGATCATTGTGGATGACCTGGGCAATAATTTACGCTTAGGTCAACGAGCGATTAATCTGCCCGGCGCAATAACTTATGGCATTCTTCCCTCAACGCCACAAGCTCAGCAGTTAGCTTCGTCAATATTGGCAAGTAATACCTATAAAGAAATCATTGTTCATATGCCAATGGAGTCGGTCAACCAGCAAACCGTTGAGCCAAAGGCTTTATCCTCTAACCAAACACAAACAGTGTTTGCAGAAAATTTAAACATAGCTTTGCAGCAATTTCCTTTGGCACGAGGACTCAACAACCACCAAGGAAGTCACTTGACTGCACTTACTGACCAAATGGATTGGCTAATGGGGGAGTTACAGCAAACTGAATTATATTTTATTGATAGTAAAACAACGGGCAATAGCGTGGCAAAGTCAGCGGCGGCGGCACACGGCATACCTTATCTTGTCCGAGATGTTTTTTTAGACCACGATCCAAGTCTGGAGGCCATCGATAAGGAGTATCATCGAGCGTTAACAATAGCTAAAAAGAAAGGCTGTGCAGTTATCATTGCCCACCCCAGCCAAACTACCTTACGTTATTTGGAGCAGCAAATACCGTTATTAGCTGAAAAAAATATTGTTATCATTAGTGGTAGTCAAGCCATACAACAGCAACGTAAAGCCGCAACCATTCGAATTAGAGACCCTTTGTTGACCAAAATCGACGACGCATCAAAAACGGACCTAACGGTTGCGAACTAACTTTTATAGCCGCATTTCTATCCCGTGTTGCGCCATATATTTTTTCGCATCACCAATACTGTATTCACCAAAGTGAAATATACTGGCGGCTAACACTGCATCCGCGTGACCTTCGATAACACCGTCAACCAGATGCTGTAAATTGCCTACTCCACCGGATGCAATCACCGGTACATTCACTGCATCGGTCACTGCACGTGTTAAACCTAAATCAAAACCCTTTTTTACGCCGTCTTGATCCATGCTCGTTAACAAAATCTCGCCGGCACCGTAAGCCGCCATTTTAGTTGCCCACTCGATCGCATCAATACCTGTTGATTTTCTTCCGCCGTGAGTAAATATTTCCCAGCGCGCTTTTTGTCTGTCGGTTGCTCGAGAAACCTGCTTTGCATCAATAGCCACTACAATGCATTGTGACCCAAATCTATCAGAAGCTTGCCGAACTAAATCAGGGTTATGAATTGCCGCAGTGTTAATGCCAACCTTATCAGCGCCAGCGTTGAGCATCCGACGAATATCCTGACATTCACGTATGCCACCACCAACGGTTAAAGGAATAAATACTTCGCTTGCTATTTTTTCTACAGTTTTAACTGTGGTATCACGCGCCTCATGGCTGGCAGTAATATCTAAGAAGGTAATTTCATCGGCCCCTTGTTCGTCATAACGTCGCGCCACCTCAACAGGATTTCCGGCATCGCGAATATCAACAAACTGAACGCCCTTAACAACACGGCCATTATCTACATCTAAGCACGGTATAATCCGTTTTGCTAAGCCCATAAAAAGCTCTCTATAAGGTTTTATTCGGTCTGAAAGTTATCACAATACGCTTGAGCTTCTTGAACACTCAAGGTACCTTCGTAAATAGCGCGGCCAGTAATAGCGCCGCAAATACCCTGACTGGCCACCGCTCGTAAAGCAATAATATCGTCTTGGTTAGTGATTCCCCCCGATGCAATAATGGGTATCGATGAGGCATGCGCCATTGAAACAGTCGCCTCTACATTCACACCTTGCATCATACCATCGCGGGCAATATCGGTATAAACAATGCTCGATACCCCGTCTTGCTCAAAACGTTTGGCCAATTCAGTGGCACGCAAATCCGATACTTCTGCCCACCCATCAGTTGCAACTAGACCTTCTTTAGCATCGAGGCCAACAATAATATGACCTTCAAATTCGCGGCAAGCGAGACTGACAAACTCGGGCTGTTTGACTGCCTGAGTGCCTATGATCAAATAATTCACTCCAACGGCTAAATACGCTTCGATAGTATCCATTGACCGGATACCGCCCCCGATTTGAATCGGCAAGTTAGGAAACTGTTGGGCAATCGCTTTTACCACCTCGCCATTGACGGGTTGGCCGTCAAAGGCACCGTTCAAATCAACCAAGTGTAAACGACGAGCACCTGCCTTAACCCATTTCTCTGCCGTTGCGACGGGATCATCAGAAAAGACTGTTGAATCCTCCATCAAGCCTTGACGCAAACGGACACACTGACCGTCTTTTAAATCAATTGCAGGAATTACTAACATGCGCTTACTTTCCAACTTTGTAGATCATTAACTAACACTGTTACTTGAGTCATTAACTAGCACCATCCCAGTTTACGAAATTCTTCAATAACTGAAGGCCATCATGATGGCTTTTTTCAGGATGAAATTGCACCGCAAAAATATTATCGTGTGCCAACATGGCGGTAATATCAATACCGTAATGCGATTTCCCAACGGTAAAAGGGCATTCGCTTGCAGCCACAAAATAACTGTGGACAAAATAAAATCGTGCACCCTCGTCTATACCCTGCCAAAGCGGATGTGGCTGGGTTTGCTCGACCTGATTCCAACCCATGTGAGGTACTTTCAATACTGATTGTTGATCTTCCAGTCGCTTAGCCAGCTTAAAGTGATCACTAAAAAACTGCACGCGATTTGGCAATAACCCGAGGCAATCAACACCGCCGTTTTCATCCGAGCGCGCCATCATGCCTTGCATGCCCACACAAATACCAAGTAACGGTTTAGACTGCGCTACTTCAACAATTACTTGATCTAGACCGCGGGCCCGAACTTCGGCCATGCAGTCACCGATTGCACCAACACCCGGATACACGACATGACTGGCGCTCTTAATAATGTCTGGGTCATCGCCTACCCAGACATTTCGCTGGGGTGCAATATGGCGCAGGGCTTTAGCAATGGAATGGAGGTTACCCATACCATAGTCAATCACCGCTATGTCCACGGCTGTTGTCATAAGGAAACCCTATTGGTCGTTTCTTTGGTTACTGAGCTTACAGGCTGCCTTTGGTTGATGGCATCACACCTTCCATTCGCGGATCCGGCTCCAGCGCCATTCGAAGCGCTCGCCCAAACGCTTTAAACACCGTTTCGACTTGGTGGTGACTGTTTTCACCACGGAGACAATCAACATGCAAGGTTACATTGGCATGATTGATAAAACCTTGAAAAAACTCGTGAAATAAATCGACGTCAAAACCGCCAACGGCCGAGCGAGTAAACGGCACGTTAAATATTAACCCTGGCCGCCCTGACAAATCGAGCACGACTCGTGATAAGGCCTCATCAAGGGGGACGTAAGCATGGCCATAGCGGCGCAAGCCTTTTTTGTCGCCAACGGCTTGCGTAAAAGCCTGGCCCATTGTAATGCCAAGATCTTCAACCGTGTGGTGATCGTCTATATGCAAATCCCCTGAGGCTTTTATGTCTAAATCAATAAGGCCATGCCGGGCAATCTGATCCAGCATATGCTCAAGAAACGGGATCCCTGTGTCAAATACTGCCTCACCTGAACCGTCAAGATTCAATGAAACCACGATTTGGGTTTCTAAGGTGTCTCGGGCTACCGTCGCTTTTCGGGCTGGGACTGGATTCATCGACTGACTCATATTGCTCTCAACGTAATTAAGTGAAACACTGGCTTTAAGGCTAATTATAATCAACTTCAGTAAACGGCTACAGCAGGAAGAATCGGCAATTGTGCCATCAAAAGCAATCCAAATAATGTTTTATGAAGTAGTTAGTGCTTACTTACCAAAAATCACTTGCCCTTGCCCTGGTTTGCCACTGAATCCATCATCTTCTTTATCTCGTCTGGATCGCCCAAATATTCACTACTGATGGGCTTCAAATCAGCGTCTAGCTGATAAACCAGAGGAACGCCAGTTGGAATATTTAACTCCATAATGTCAGCGTCACTGATCTCTTCTAGGTACTTCACCAAAGCACGAAGACTATTGCCATGTGCAGCAATCACGACCCTCTGGCCGGCCGCCACTGACGGCCGAATAACGTCATGCCAATACGGCAGAACGCGTTCTATGGTTAGCGCCAAGCTTTCGGCCCGGGGTAGTATCCTTGTATCTATGCCAGCATAGCGGCTATCGTTAGCGGGAAAGTGTTCGCTATCTAGGTCGACTAAAGGTGGCGGGGTATCAAAACTACGACGCCAAATTTTAACCTGCTCGTCACCGTGGTGTTTGGCAGTCTCGGCCTTATTCAGGCCCGTTAAGGCCCCGTAATGTCGTTCATTTAAACGCCAACTGCGTTCAGTAGGCAGATAGAGACGGTCCATCTCATCAAGCATTAACCAGAGGGTGCGTATTGCTCGCTGTAACACCGAAGTATAGGCGATATCAAACTCAAACCCGCCCTGCTTCAATAATTGACCTGCGTATTTTGCCTGCTGGATACCAGCCTCGGCTAAATCAATATCGTGCCAACCAGTGAATCGGTTTTCTTGATTCCAAATACTTTCACCGTGACGGATAAGAACAAGTTGATGCATAGCTCACCTATGATTTATGACGTTTACACTGGAAACTCAATTCGAGATTATAGCCCAGATAAATAGCAATGACCGCTATGATTTAAGCTGATAAAATAAAGATGGATACAATTTTATTGAAAAGTAAGCGCTTTATTCGTTGCCGTTCGAAACCGTATCGATCAGTCATGCGGTGGATAGCCAAAATAATGAATCAAATAGGCATAAATTAATGATGAAAAACATGCCGTTTAAATGGCTACTACTGCCATTAATGACGTTGCTTGTAACAATAGGCGGACTCTGGCTTTTTTTATTAACGCTTGATGCGAATGACTTTAAACCCCAAATTGAGTCTGTCATTTATGATCGTTCAGGCATCGAGCTGTCCATTGAAGGGCCATTGCAATGGTCGATTGACTTTAATGGTCTTCCATCGGCTGCTTTACAGCTCCGCGATATAGAGGCGTACGATCATAACGCCTCAACCACGAATGAAAGGATTCCCCTTGCACGCATTGCGTACCTGACGTTAGGTGTCGCATTAAAACCTTTGCTTAATAAAACGATTGATGTTCAAGCACTCACCATTGACGGCCTTGAGCTTTTTTTAAAGGTAGATCAACGCGGACAAAAGAATTGGCAGTCCACTGGCACGCCCGTCATGGATTATCGTCCAACACTTAGCCTAGCCGCCAGCAAGTCCGATAACGGCGCACGCAGTCACGGTGTAACACACTTTAATCTAGATCGGTTAATTATCAACAATATTCAGCTGCGGTATGAAAACCAAAATACTCAACGCTTTCATCAACTATATATTACTCAATTACAGGCCGACCACATCAACCTTGACGGTAAAAGCTTTACCATCAAAACAGAAATGGAATATCAGCAGAAACAGCAAGAACCACAGTCGATACAGATTGAACTGCGCAGTGAAATATCGCTTATTGGCTTTCTTCAACCTTCACCGGCATACCCTCGTAATGTGACATTTCGCAATTTAGATATGTCGCTACAGACTAGTAGTCAAAGTCGATTACAAAATAACAGCAATCGCCAAACGATCGCACTAGGTGGCGATGGAAATTATCGATTGAATGACCACGCATTTGTCATTGATAACTTCACTATTAATACGCCTCACTCAACCGTTCGCTTGAACGTCAACGGCATACCAACGCAAGGTCATGATCAAGCCACACCAACCATCGATGTTACGGGCGCAATAACGGTAAGTAGCGATAGCTTAGCCGCTGAAGCCGCTGATGCGGCGCGTTGGCTTGGTCAGCCGGTATTGATTCATTCGACGTTTGAAAAGCGCAGCGCACTATCGCTTGATGCGGTCATCAGCGGTCAATTAGATGCCTATTCACAGCGATTGTCTTTAGCAAAGCTACAAGCAGAATTAGACGGCGCGAACATAGAGGGAGCAGTCAGCGCGCTAATTAAGCCCGGCCAGGCCATCACTTTGTCTAGTTTACTTGACATAGATCGCATCGATATCAACCGCTATCTTAACCAGCCAGAGGTAACCAAAAATTCTAAAATGATACAGCAACCTTTGGCTAACGCCCTGTCAAATAACACTCTTCCTCTGTCACTTTTAGACCGGGCCAATCTGCTGCTAACGACTCATGTGGATACACTTGTTTTTCAAGACATTACTATTGCAAAAATACGCTCTGGCATAGAAGTTAATAATGGTGATGTTACAACTTTTCAAATCACAGCTAATGCCCTGCAATCTACATTTGACATTGATGCAAAACTGACTCGGGGCCAACAAACCATACCAGCATTATCACTTCGTTCGACCGCAACTGATTTAGATCTCAATGAACTGCTAAAAAGCTTTGCAACTAAAGGCGAGCAGGCAGCGGAACCGCTGTTCGCGGGTAAGATTGATGTGGCTAACGATTGGCAAATGTCGGGTAACTCTCTTGCCAGTTGGCAGGCAAGCTTAACCGGTGAGAGTAAAGCTTCGATTCAGAGCGGTATTTTTTACGCTGATAATATTGAACACCGCATTTGCCAAGCAGTTGCTCAAGTCAGGCAAGCAAAGCTAAGTCATCAATGGCCTACTTTCACTGCGCTTAATCAAGGCAATCTAGTGATTAATTGGCGTGAGGGTCATGGTACGATCACTGATGTTAATGCTGAGCTTGACACACTGCATATCAACGGCATCGGGTCTATTGATTTATCAGAACTCACGTACTCATTTGATATCAACGGCATAATAAAAGGCACGGAAGATGCCTCAATCACTGGCAAACCCAGTGACCCAGCATGTGAAGTTAATGCAAAATACCAAAAGATCGAATGGCCGGTTAGTTGCCGAGGTTATTTGAATAACGCTGAACCTAGCCGTTGCAGGGTAAAGCAACAACAGTTGACCGACCAATTGATTGAGCTGGCAAAACAACAAGCAAAAATGCAAGTAAAAGACAGTCTTAAAAAGAAACTTGGCAGTGATCTAAATCAACTATTTAAGGACCGCTTAGAAGGATTATTTAAATAATGGTTAGCGTAATAGAGGTTCCCGCAAACACAAAATTTGCAACTGAGCTGTTACGATGGTTCGACTTATATGGCCGTAAAGATTTGCCATGGCAAAAAAATATAACCGCCTATCGTGTGTGGGTCTCTGAAATTATGTTGCAACAAACGCAAGTGAAAACGGTGATCCCTTACTATGAAAAATTTATGTCTAGGTTCCCCAATATAACCAGCTTAGCACTGGCTGCAGAAGATGATGTATTGCATCATTGGAGTGGCTTAGGTTATTACTCACGGGCAAGAAATTTACACAAAAGTGCACACCTAATTTGTCAGAATTTTGGGGGAGAATTACCCCATACAGCCGAAGAATTGATGACCTTGCCAGGTATTGGTCGCTCAACTGCAGGGGCAATTGCTGCCATCGCTTTTCATCAGCATTATGCTATTCTCGATGGCAACGTCAAACGCGTGTTAGCACGCTACCATGCTGTTGACGGTTGGCCGGGAAAATCAACTGTTGCGCATACTTTATGGGAATTTGCAGAGATGCTCACGCCTAAACATCGTATTGCTGATTATACCCAAGCGATTATGGACTTAGGCGCCACACTTTGTACGCGCAGCAAACCATCTTGTCCGGAATGCCCTATGCAGGTTAATTGCGAAGCGTTTCAACAAGGTACTGTTGCCAACTACCCGGGTAAAAAACCTAAAAAAATCGTGCCCACTAAGCGCGCGACAATGTTTATTGTTGTTAATCAAGACGGCCATGTATTACTTCAAAAAAGACCCGCAATGGGTGTATGGGCGAGCCTTTGGAGTTTACCAGAAGACCCTAAGCAACTCAGTAAATTCGACTTTCATCATACACCAACGGAGGTGAATCCTACTCACACGTTGCTCGACCAAACTCAGCAATGGCTTGGCAGCGGTGACATTTGGCCCACACTTCGTCATACCTTTAGTCATTTTCATTTAGATATTAGCCCACGGTACTTTCGTGTTAAAACACAATCTCGTATCATTGAGAGAAATCAGTGGCTATGGTTTGATCCTACAAAGCCACCAAAAGTTGGGCTTGCTGCGCCCATTATTAAATTGATTAATCAATTAGGCCATTAACATGAGGCCTTTTGAGTCACCAATTAAAACGCAGAGCCCAGTTACTAACTTAAGACTAAGGAGTATTTATGACCCGCACTGTGAATTGCCGAAAGTACCAACGTGAGCTACCCGGCCTTGAAGTCCCTCCCTATCCAGGCCCCAAAGGTGAAGTGATATTTAACGAGGTGTCCCAACAGGCATGGTCTGAATGGCAAAAGTATCAGACCATGTTAATCAACGAAAAGCACTTAAATATGCGCGATGTTGAAGCGCGACAATTACTGCAAAGTGAAATGGAAAAATTTCTTAGTAGCGAAAACTATCAGGCTGTGGAGGGGTATGTGCCGCCCGAATCTTAACAGTCTCTTGACTAACTAAACCATTTTTGTAAACGTGGCCGAACAGGCAATAAGGCATCGTAGGCTTTATTCACTGCCCACCCCATCAAAGGCAATGAACATAGCCAAGCTAATAAACGGAAATTGGGTAACAAACGCCACAACTGCACGAATGCATCGCCACCTGTTTGGATCTCACCGTCAAATCCTTGAACATGAAAGCGTTGCATCAACTCGTCTCGACTGATGCCTTCTGGTAATTTCACATTAATATTTTTATCGGCTACATTTAACCAACAGACAGTTTCGGCACCTCGCTGTCGCCGGTAGAGGGCAATTTCACGAGAACACAGTGGGCAGCTGCCGTCATAAAAAACAGTTAACGATTTCTGATCATTCATACCAAGTCTCTTTTAAAGGCAACTATTATATATCAACTGAGCGACCCTAACACGGCAGAACAGTCATCTTCGATTTTCACTGCAAACATGTCATCAGCGCGAGTCTTGCCTCGATTGATTGCAGCAATAGGTATTTGCCAACGTTGCGCTGCACGGCAAAAACGGTAACCCGAAAAAACCGCCAGCGATGAGCCCACTACGAGTAATCCGTCTGCCTTCTCAAGAGCCGCCATCGCGTGTTCGACGCGACTCTTTGGCACTGCGCCGCCAAAAAAAACCACCTCGGGCATTAATACGCCACCGCAATATTGGCAATTAGGAATTACCGTTAAGGCAGAAAGATTGTCTTCAACTACGGCATCTCCGTCAGGATTTAAACGGGCTTCAATCTCACATAAGTGGTTATTTTGATCCAATAACCGGCTTTGAATCTGTGCCCGGGATTCACTTTTTTGGCAGCTTAAACACTGCGCCTTGTCTAGTCGGCCGTGTAAATCAATCACGTTTTGGTGACCGGCAGCTTGGTGCAAACGATCGACATTTTGTGTCAGCAGTAGTTCAACATGGCCTTGCTGTTCAAGCCGCGCTAATGCCCGATGGGCCACGTTTGGTTGCGCTGCGCCCACCGCAGGCCAACCAACTGCACTTCGTGTCCAGTAACGTTGACGGATGGTAGCATCAGCAATAAATTCAGCATGTTGAATAGGTTTTTTAACCAGCCATTGGCCATTGTGATCACGATAGGTGTTTATCCCAGAGTCAACACTGATGCCCGCGCCTGTTAATACCATTAATCGAGGATAACGATCGAGAAACTCAAGAAGCTCTACATAAGGCGTTGATGATGTCAAAAATTCATTCCTCAGTTATTGATCAGTATTATGAGCGCCTTAGGTTATTGCTTTGCTAAAGTAATATCACAATGTTTATACACGCTACTTATACGCAAACTGTGCGCTTTTGGCGCACCTAACCATTGTTCAAATAGCTTATTGCGTTGCTGGCGCCAATCCAAGTAAGCGCGAGGCTCGCCGTCAGCGAGTCGTTTTTCAAGCGCTTCTACCAAATATATTAAATCAAAGTAACGGCGACTCAGATCGGCCGACCTAAGCTGTAAGTCATGAATCCAAAATTTAGTAACAACATTCTGGAAGACCTCGGCCTGCCCTGACTGCAGGCCATTAGGGCATAAACGTTGCTGTATCAATGATTTATTGATTAGCAATGTATTTGCTTGAGAGAGGTGGTCGTTCTGGATCGACAATGCTCGGCTTAACGCACCACCGTCACCAGCACGAATCACCGATAAACTGTTTTCATAGGCGCTCACATCATTGGTATAATCACCACTAAGCCATTGGTCGACCCAGCCGTTGATCTGTTCGAGTGCTGTAATTAATCCAGTGCCCGTATTAGCGGGATAATCAGCATCAAGATAAGAGGTCTGCCAAAATTGTCTAAATTCTTTTTCTCCTAAGCTACCCTTCCAAATAAACACAGGTAATTGCTGTTTTTTCTCGTTCATCACCGCGGTTAGTTGAGTTGCCGTCGCTGTCTTTCCTTGTGCGGTTAAAGTTGCAATACAGGCAGGAGCATGCTGTAAGAAATCTAGTTGGTAATGTAAGCGTTGTGAGTGTGAGGCCACCTTACCTAAAGCACTGTTGCGTCGTGCAATCACGTAACGTAATTCGCAATCATCAAGTGATAAAAACTTTAACAAGCTTAATGTTTTTCGTTTAATGTTCGGTTCACTGGCAACGCTCCATTCACGCTGGCGAGGGTAAGCGAGTTGGTGGCCGTTGATCGTTTGAACTGGTGTGAGTGCCACGACACGCGCCATGCGCTGTACGTAATCCTTGTAGGGAGTTTCTAGCGATGATTGACAGGCGGCCAAGCTGAAGCTTAATCCAATAGCAATGGTTTTAATGAGATCCTTCATGGATTATCCTGTTACCGAACGACCGTAGAATACAAACATCAAGGTAGTATACGCATCGATTAGCCGCCAAGATTAATCAACTCACTCCGTACTGTCTTTGGTTTGGATTATCGACTTACTTTGCTTAGGGTTCAAAATGACGACTGAACAATCAACCTTGACTCAGCCCACAAGTGCAGGTTTAATACGCCCTCTTTTTAGTTTACACCTAAATAGGCCCAGATAGCTCAGTTGGTAGAGCAGAGGATTGAAAATCCTCGTGTCGG
>DDED01000054.1 GCA_002336035.1 Cellvibrionales bacterium UBA1963 | reverse complement strand
ATAGGGGACCTCTTTACCGGCTTCGACTAGGTCATACATTTCAGCCATATTGTATAACAGCGTTGCTCGTGAAGAACGTATTTCTGCTGAAGCCTCGCCAATAGCGGCCATCATATAAGGGTCATCAGAGGATTTACCCAGCATGCCTGCACGATCTTTTTGGTATTCAATGGCCGTGCGCAGCGCTCCTTCGCAGATCCCGAGTACCGCGGCACTAATCGCGCTTGGAAAAACAGATGTCCAAGGCATTCGGTACAGTGCCTCATCGCGTCCAGATTCTTTATAAGCGGTTCCATCCATGACTTTAGCAGCATCGATAGTGCGGTAATCAGGTATAAACGCACCTTCGACAACCACATCTTTACTTCCGGTGCCTTGTAAACCAACCACATTCCAAGAATCTTCGATAATAGTGTAATCAGGTCTAGGCACCATGACGTGCAAAGATTGAAAGGGCATAGCTGGTTTACCGTCTGCATCGCCCACTAAAGCGCCGATCACAAGCCAGTTGCAATGGTCAGTGCCCGAAGAAAATGACCAGCGACCATTTAAGATGTACCCACCGTCGGTTGGTATTGCCATGCCCATAGGGGCATAAGGAGAGGCCATCCAAGCATCTTGATCCTCAGACCAGAGCTCATTCTGCAGCTTTTCATCGTTCATTGCGGTTTCCCATGGATGGACACCAACCACACCGGCAATCCAGCCAGTGGCAGGGTCATGCTTACCCGTGGCCATTACGGCTTCAAGAAACTCATTCGGATGCGCTTCATAGCCACCGAATTCTTTTGGCTGTAGCATCCTCATTAGGCCAGATTCACGGAGTTTTTTAGCCGTCGCATCAGGCAATCTTCCAAGCTGTTCTGCTTCGGCGGATTGTCCCTGCAAAAAGCCGGACATGTCATCAATTCTTGCGAGTACTTCGTGAGCCATAATTTTGTATCCTATTGACCATAGTGTTGAAAAGTTAACGCCTTAAGGCTAATCTGCAAAGTCATTTTCGTCTAGTCTTTTTGGTTGCGTGTTAGTCATAATTGGGCCGCTAGTCTAAATAACAAAAAGTAATAAACTCTGATGCATTTCACGCCATAATAGGGAATGATAATCCATAAGCTAAACCTAATGATACCTGCTATTAAGGTCAATGTCGCAATGATCACTGGTGGCGCCAGTGGGATGGGCCGAGTATACGCGCTTAGAATGGCTGCCGATGGGATAAAAGTTGGAGTTATTGACCACGATAAACAGGCATTAGAAGAGCTTGCATCGCAACGAGGTATCGACTGTTATCATGCTGACGTGACTGATCACGTGTCATTGCTGACTAGGGTCGATGCTCACGAACGCCTTCATGGGCCTATTCAGCGACTGGTCACTTGCGCGGCGATCATGCCCACAGCGCCTCTGGCTGAACAATCTGCTGCTGAAATTAATCGGATTATGGCGGTGAATTATCAAGGCACAGTGAACAGTGTGGCTTCCGTGCTACCAGGCATGTTAGATCGTAATGAGGGACAGGTGATTATTTTTGGTTCTTCCGGTGGTTACCTGCCTGTACCAGAATGTGGGGCCTATGTGGCAAGTAAATTTGCGACTAATGCCTATGCAGAAACCCTTATTGAAGAAAATAGAGGCAGTCACGTGCAATTCATGTTGGTTTGTCCTCCGCTGGTTGATACCCCTTTACTCAAGCAAGCGAGTGAAAGCTCAGACCCTAAAATGATTCGACAAGCGATTAAGCAGCATCGCTTTGTTTCGGCCGACTATATAATTGATCAGCTTGAGTTGGGACTGAAAAGACAGCGTAATATTTTAATTCCAGGGTTAGCAACTCAGTTTATGCTGTGGTTAAGACGCTTTTCTCCTCGCTTTGTTTGGTATGTGATACGCATGAACCAACGTTAATCCAACGGCCGCTCGTCAGGCTTAGAAAGAGCATAAATTGGTCAATCTAGGCTAAGTTAGTAGTGGCTAATCTATAAACGAAGTAAAGTCAGGTCACTATTTTTTTTTGCGTCACTGTAAATTCTTATTCACAGTTCTTTTTTGGTGTTGATTTTTTTTTTACAATTTTAATTATGCAATATATTTTAAATAACCGCTGTAAGTCATTGATTTTAAAAATTTATAAAAAGGCTTTTTTTTGATCAATTCGTCTTTTGGCTTATATATATAGGCTTAGAGCCTCACGAATACGACTTATACACCAAGTTATCCACAGATTCTGTGGATAGACTTTGGCTAAAATAATTGATAGGTGGGGTTATAACCAGTAGTTTTTCGGAAAAAGAATAAAAGCTAGTCAAATTAACCATCATTCGATCGCCATCCGTTTATTGGGTTGCCATAATGTTCAATAATTTTTTTAACATCAGGTCCATCACGGGCTGATTATTTTTGATAATCATCAATACAACGAGAGTGAATGAATGAATATTTTTGCTGACAATATCATGAAAGACAAAGTTGTCTTAATCACAGGTGGAGCAACGGGTATCGGCAAAGGTATCGCTACGCTCATGGGCCAATACGGTGCAAGCGTTATGATTGCTAGTCGAAAACAACCGGTCTTAGAGCGCACTGTCGACGATCTAAAAGCGTTAGCAATTGACGCCGACTATTGCGTCTGTGATATTCGCGACCCTGCGGCCGTTGAAGAGTTGATGAAAACCGTTAGGGCACGATTTGGCAGCTTGGATGTTTTGGTTAATAATGCAGCCGGCAATTTTCCTGCAGCAATGGATCAATTATCTCCCAATGGCTTTAAGACGGTTGTTGATATCGATTTAAATGGCACCTTTAATATGACTAAGGGTGCATTTGATCACTTTTTTAAATCTGTCGGAGGCAATATCATCAATATTAGCGCTCCCTTTGCAGGCTGGGGCGTGGCTTATCAAGCCCATGCTGCGGCCGCAAAGGCCGGTATTGACTCACTCACTCGTAGTTGTGCCGTCGAATGGCAGTCTTTAGGTATTCGAGTCAATGCCGTAGCGCCAGGAGCGGTCAGTAATACAGAGGGTCTGGAGCGACTGAGTGAGGCGCTGGTAGGGAGCAATAACGGATCCACTGATGCTTGCCAGGCTGAGGATATCGCTAATAGTGTATTATTTTTAGCAAGTGATGCCGCGCGCTTCATTAGTGGAGAGATCATTCGAGTCGACTCCGCAACGGGAGTCGATTTATTGAAAATACCAATGCCGGCAGACGCTTAATATTCTTCTTGATAAAGCGGCATAACATCGGCTTTAGTTTTAAACCTAAAAGACAACGCTGGTCCAACATGGTTTAATAACCGCTTCATGTTTTCAATTACTTTATACAATGATCTTTTAAGTGACTATTTATGCGAAAAAAACTATTAACGATGCTCGCCATGCAAGACAGCATGAATACAAAAGTTCATCCGCAGTGGAGTGAGCAAAATTATGAATGGTACCGAGCCGTATGGATAGAATGCGCTGAATTAATGGACCACCAAGGCTATAAATGGTGGAAAAAACAAGATCCTGACCTTGAGCAAGTCCAGCTAGAAGTTATAGATATTTGGCATTTTGGTATGAGTGCCTTGTTTTCTAATTTTGACAGTGCCACGGCCATTGCTGATGCCATTTTGAGTGCATGGTCCACTGCTGACAATCAACAATTATCGGTTCATCAAGCGACTGAAGACTTAGCGACGTGGTGCCTGATGCATAAAAGTTTCTCTGCTGTTCACTTTTGGCAGCTGCTATTAGCTGTAGATCTCGATTTTGAGCAGCTGTATGTCGCTTATATGGGGAAAAACGTGTTAAATTTCTTTCGTCAAGATAACGGTTATAAAGAGGGCAGTTACATCAAAGAGTGGGCCGGTAAAGAGGACAATCAACACTTGGTTGACATCACCGCAGAACTTGACACCGAAGCCGACAGTTTTCGCGATGATCTGTACGAGGCGCTGAGCACTCGCTACCAGCAATTAACCGCACAATAAGGCGCATAAAGTGCTAATGGTTTGAATAGACATCTGTCTAAACTGAGATTTGATGACAATGAATAATTTACCATCGATGATTTTTGAGAGTTATCCCGTCGGGCCTTTGCAATGTAATTGTTGCATTATCGGGGACCCTATGAGTAAAAAAGCCATTGTTGTCGATCCCGGTGGTGATGCACAGAAAATCCTTCATAGTTTAGCGACGCATGAATTAGTATTAGTTGATATTATCCATACACATGCGCACTTGGATCACATCTTAGCAGCCGGCGAACTCAAGGCGGCAACGGGTGCCCAAATACATCTTCATAAAGGGGATCAACCCCTATGGGACATGGTTGAGCAGCAGTGCCAAGCCTTTAACGTTCCGTTAACCTCGCTGCCTGACCCCGATCACTGGATAGAAGATGATATGGCATTAAATTGCTGCAACGGCATTGCTATCCATACACCTGGACACACACCGGGCTCTGTTAGTTTTTGGTTTGAGCAGCAGAACCTACTCATTGCAGGGGACACCTTATTTAAGCGTTCCGTTGGTCGAACCGACTTTCCAGGTGGAGACTTTGCGACGATTGAAAAGTCTATTCGCGAGCGTCTTTACTCACTGAATGACACGGCACGAGTCATCACGGGTCATGGCCCCGACACCACGATTGGCGAAGAAAAGATGCAAAACCCCTTTGTCAGTGGCTAAATTCCATGCATGGTCCTTAATGGGTGCTTAAAACCCCACTTTTAGCTCCTCAATGCCTCCCAACGCCTCTCAACCTGACAATGCATGAGCGCGTTGATGCCTGCTATGTGGAAAGCCCTTATCGGTTAGCATGTCATTTTCATGTGCAAACGAACTGATTTTTAGTTTAATATGTATCCAACGGTTCTTTTAGATCAATTGTTCATTATTTTTTCAGTGGCGATAAACCATGGTCTACGTCTTTTTGTTAATGCTGCTGTCCCAGACTCCTACTGCCATGGCGAGTCTTCAGGATCATGTCGGCTATAGCGCTTTGCAGGACCAATTAGGGGTTAGCGGTATGCCTGATGGGTCCTCGGTCTCGGTCCTTCAAGTTGAGGCGGGGGAAGCTTACTTTCCCAACACAGCAGATGCGCAATTTGTGTCGGGTGTGTTACCAAAAACCTTTGTTAATTTAAATAACAATAATTCAAACGGTGCTCAAAGCACCCACTCCACTTCAGTCGGTCGCTATTTTTATGGCAATAATTCATCATTGAGTCCTGAAATACACGATATTGGTATTTACAGCGCAAATGGTTTTTTAGACGAGGTACTCAATAACACTAACAGTAATTCGGATGTTCCGATGGCGAGTGCCAGACGCTTAGCCAATCACAGTTGGGTCGGTGGTTATTATGTCTCCAACAACGGCGCAATTAATTTGAATGCCACGGCAAGAGCACTCAAGAGGCTGGACTGGCTAATCGACAATGACGACATGATTCAAGTGGTTGGCACGAACAACGGCTCGGTAAGCAAGCCG
>DDED01000144.1:854-2651 GCA_002336035.1 Cellvibrionales bacterium UBA1963 | reverse complement strand
TGTTGAAATTGATACAGTGATGCCGCAAGATTTGATCAATGCGAAGCCCGTTGCTGCCGCAGTGAAAGAGTTTTTTGGTTCGAGTCAGCTGTCGCAGTTTATGGACCAAAACAATCCCTTATCGGAAGTGACCCACAAACGCCGCGTTTCAGCCTTAGGGCCAGGCGGTCTAACCCGAGAGAGAGCGGGCTTTGAGGTCCGTGACGTCCATCCGACACATTACGGCCGTGTTTGCCCAATAGAAACGCCAGAGGGGCCTAACATTGGTTTGATTAACTCGTTAGCAACATTTGCACGCACCAATGAGTACGGGTTTTTAGAAAGTCCCTACCGAAAAGTGATTGATGGCAAGTTAACTGATGAGATCGATTATTTATCAGCGATCAATGAGGCCGAGTTCGTTATTGCGCAGGTCTCTGCAGGTTTAGATGATAATGATACTCTGACCGAAGACCTCGTAGCTGTTCGCCACATGAATGAATTTACTGTGATGCCGCCAGAGCGTGTTCAATATATGGATGTCTCGCCGCGTCAAGTGGTTTCGGTAGCAGCCTCGCTGATTCCATTCTTAGAACATGATGATGCGAACCGAGCGTTAATGGGTTCCAACATGCAACGTCAGGCAGTGCCAACATTAAAAGCAGAAAAGCCTTTAGTGGGTACGGGTATCGAGCGCAAAGTAGCAGCTGATTCAGGGGTCTGTGAAGTGGCTCTTCGAGGCGGCATGATTGAGAGTGTTGATGCAAGTCGCGTCGTGGTAAGGGTTAATCCTGATGAAATTGCCACTGGCGAAGCGGGCGTTGATATTTATAATCTGACTAAGTACACCCGTTCAAATCAAAACACTTGCATTAATCAGCGCCCAGTCGTTCGGCAAGGTGATGCAGTTGTGCGTGGTGATATTCTAGCTGACGGACCGTCAGTTGACATGGGTGAGTTAGCGCTCGGTCAAAATATACGTGTCGCCTTTATGGCCTGGAACGGCTATAACTTTGAAGATTCGATCCTAGTCTCAGAGCGAGTCGTGCGTGAAGATCGTTTCACTACCATTCATATTCAAGAGTTAACTTGTATTGCTCGAGATACTAAGCTGGGTTCTGAAGAGATTACTTCCGATATTCCTAATGTTGGCGAGTCAGCGTTGAACAAGCTCGATGAGTCAGGCGTTGTTTATATCGGAGCTGAAGTCGGCGCCGGTGATATCTTAGTTGGCAAGGTGACGCCAAAAGGTGAAACGCAGTTAACCCCTGAGGAAAAGCTATTGCGCGCAATTTTTGGCGAAAAAGCTTCGGATGTTAAAGATACATCTTTACGTGTTCCTTCAAGTGTTAAAGGTACCGTCATCGACGTAAAAGTGTTTACTCGTGATGGGCTTGAAAAAGATGAGCGGTCATTGTCGATAGAAAAGTCTGAAATTGAAGGCTACCGTAAAGACTTCCGAGATGAATATCGTATTGTTGAATCGGCTACTTATGACCGTCTGCGCGATGCTTTAGTTGGTAATAAAGCAAACAGCGGTGCTGGCGGTATTAAAAATGCTGAGGTGACTGATGAGTTACTCAATGGTTTAGAGAAAGAAGATTGGTTCTCTTTACGCATGGCTGACTCGGTATTAAACGAACTGCTTGATGCGGCAAATACTCAACTTGAAGAGCAGCGAGCACGTCTCGATGCGCAGCTAGCGGATAAGCGCGATAAAATTGAAACCGGTGATGACCTAGCACCTGGCGTATTGAAAATCGTCAAAGTGTATCTTGCGGTTAAACGCCGCATTCAGCCAGGTGATAAAATGGCTGG
>DDED01000144.1:0-468 GCA_002336035.1 Cellvibrionales bacterium UBA1963 | reverse complement strand
GATGAAAATGGACGTCCTGTTGACATCGTATTGAACCCTTTAGGTGTGCCGTCGCGTATGAACGTTGGTCAGGTGCTTGAAATGCACTTAGGTTTCGCTGCTAAAGGGTTAGGCGATAAGATTGACTTAATGATCAAAGAGCAGCAAGCCGTCGCCAAGGTAAGAGATTTCTTAGAAGAAATTTATAATAAAACGGGCGATGCTAAACGCAAAGAAACGATTGCAGATCTTTCCGATACCGAAATCATGGAATTGGCTGAGAATTTGCGAGAGGGTGTGCCAATGGCCACCTCTGTTTTCGATGGTGCAGCCGAGCAAGAAATAAAAGCGCTACTGCGCCTGTCGGGCCACTCAGACACTGGCCAGATGACTTTATTTGATGGTCGTTCTGGTGATGCATTCCAGCGTCCTGTGACCGTGGGCTACATGTATATTCTTAAGTTAAACCATTTGGTTGACGACAAGATG
>DDED01000049.1 GCA_002336035.1 Cellvibrionales bacterium UBA1963 | reverse complement strand
AATGAAAATGTTTTTAACTCGCATCGGCTTTAACTCAACCGCAGTTGTCACTGGTGACGACACTCAAATAGATTTACCTCGCCGTCAAGATTCAGGCTTATTGCATGTTGAGAAAGTTCTTAGAGAAGTCGAAGGATTGACGTTTACTCATTTTGATTCCGCCGACGTGGTAAGACACCCACTGGTGAAGAGGATCGTCGATGCTTACGCTAAAGAACAACAAACAGACCGTGGTAAATCCTCATAAAAATGTCTTTATATCTGATGATTGATCGACAGCATATAATAAGCGACTTGCCTGAGAATGAACTTCTTCAGCAATGGGCCAGCAGTGCATACTCACTGAATAAAGCAGGCGATACCGCAGAAGCGGCGCTGCTGATTGTTGACGAAGCATCTATTACGCAATATAACCGAGACTATCGGCAGCAAGAAAAAGCTACCAATGTACTTTCTTTTCCAGCCAACCTTAGTGCTATTGACGGAATTGTTCAACTGGGTGATATTATTGCCTGCGCATCAGTCATTCATGCCGAAGCAAAAGAGCAAGATAAAACTATTCATGCGCATTGGGCGCACATGATGATTCACAGCGTACTGCATTTACAAAACCATGACCACAGCAACAAACAGACAGCGCAATCGATGGAAGCACTAGAAATCTCATTACTAAAAGAATTTGGATTCAGCAATCCATACCTTAGTGTGAGTTAAATGAAAACTAACGCATCTGACGCGGAATAAAATCATGAATAGCAATATTGACAATAAATCATCTACCGAAAATGAACGGCAGAACTTATGGCAACGACTCAAAAAAATATTTAATGCTGACCCTAAAACAACAGAAGACATGGTGGCAATGGTCGAAGCGGCCAGCGAAAACGAAATTATTGATGAAGATGCCCAGCGAATGATTGCTGGTGCGCTTGAATTCTCGGTCATGCATACTCGCGACATCATGATTCCACGAACACAGATGAATGTATTAAAAGCCGATGATAGCTTACAAGAAAATCTAAAAAAAATTGTCGGCACATCGCATTCACGTTACCCAGTTGTTGGTGAGAACATAGATGAAGTGTTAGGCATATTACTGGTAAAAGACTTATTACCGCTCCTCTACAGTTACGACTCTAAAAGTCAGTTGCTTACTAGCAGCGATCAAAGTCAAAAATTAATCATCGACTTACTTAGACCGGTAGTGCTGGTGCCTGAAAGTAAGCGGCTAAATATACTACTTAAACAGTTTCGCGAAGATCGCAATCACATGGCGCTAGTGATCGATGAATACGGCACACTTTCAGGACTAGTAACTATCGAAGACGTACTAGAAGAAATCGTTGGCGAAATTGAGGACGAACATGACTCGACAGTTGATACCCAAATCAGACAGATATCACAGTCTAACTTTATGGTGCAGGCCTTAACACCTATTGACATCTTTAACGAATTTTTTAATAGTAAATTTAGTGATGAAGAATTCGATACTATTGGGGGAATCATTACAAATTTATTTGGTCGCCTCCCTCAACGTAATGAAAACATCAGAGCGGATAAATTCACTTTTTATGTTACCCATGCCGATAACCGCCGACTTCACTCAGTGAGGGTAACTGTTGAAAACAGCAAAGATAACGAAAAAGAAACTAGCTCATAAGAAGGCTCACTAGCGTGCTATTTTTAGATTCTAAAGCGCTTTTTTCTACGATGCTGCGCTCAATAATAGCTGTGATTGGTGGCGTGGCTGTAACCTTATCGTTAGCGCCCTATAACTTCTGGCCACTAGCTATTTTCGCTACCGCATGTTTATTTGCATTGCTTCAAGCTCAAACACTCAAAATGTCGGCCTGGTTTGGTTGGTGTTTCGGTTTAGGTTTATTTGGCAGCGGCGCGTCGTGGGTTTATGTCAGCATTCATGACTTCGGTCACCTTTCGGTAGGACTAAGCTCGCTTTTAACTCTGGTTTTTTGTGGCTGTTTAGCATTACTTTGCGCATTAAACTGGGCAGCTTACGCGCTCCTAAGTCATCGCCTAATCACGCACTTAAGGCCGCCTGCCAGTCAAACTGCAAACACTTTACACCTAGAGAATACAATTTTATTCGCTGCCCTTTGGGTAACCGGCGAATGGGCGCGAACATGGTTATTGAGCGGATTCCCTTGGCTATTCATCGGGTATAGTCAGACACAACAACTGCTAGGTCCTTGGGCATCTATTATAGGCGTTTACGGCATTAGTTTTTTAATAGCTATAACAGGCGCTGTTGTTGCCTTATTCACATTGCAACGAAAATCCTTGGGGGCCGAAGCGAGGCTTTCTAGCATCAATCCAACAAAACAATACTCGATGGCTTTTTCTCTACTGTTAATATGGCTAGCGCCTGTAACCCTAACATTTCCTATTTGGACAGAGCAAGCAAGCAAACCCAATAGCGTTACTATGGTTCAGGCCAACATCTCTCAACATAAAAAATGGCAATTAAGCCACCGCCAGTCAAGCATAGACCTTTATCTCAAGTTGACTGAGCCACACTGGCAAACCAGCGATTTGATTATTTGGCCAGAAGCTGCAATACCCATTTACCATGATCGCAGTGCAGAGCTGCTTAGGCACATTAATGCGCGAGCCATTGCCAGTCAAACCAGTTTTATTAGCGGAATACCCAGTCGAGATTCATCTGCTGGCACGCGCTACAACAGTCTAATTGGTTTGGGTGAAGCCAGTGGTATTTACCATAAACAAAAGCTCGTTCCTTTTGGCGAATACATTCCCTTTGGTAAAAGCCTAGGCAACCTATTAGATTTTTTTGATTTGCCAATTGCCAATATGAATGCTGGCAGCAGCGATCAGCAAGCACTGCAATCACCTCACTGGCAGACAACACCGTTAATTTGTTATGAAGTTGTTTACCCTGCTTTAGCTGTCAAAGCTGCAGCAGTAAGTGATGTTTTAATCACCGTCAGCAATGACAGCTGGTTTGGTGCATCCATCGGGCCATTACAACACTTACAAATGGCACAAATGCGTGCCATTGAAAACCAACGGTATATGTTGCGAAGCACTGGTAACGGTGTCACTGCAATTATTGACCCTCGCGGGAGAATTACCGCTCGAACCGCTCAATTCAAGCAGGCGGTAGTGAGTGGCCTGTTTTTTACTTCTTCGGGTAAGACTCCTTGGGGAGCCATTGGCTTTTGGTTGGTGCCTAGCATTTGCGGCGTTATTATTTTGCTATTTGCTCTTAAGAAAATTACCGGGCATAAACATTAAAAACTTCCCGATAACGATAAAAGATACATCAGCCCAAAATCTCTTGCCCGACTTTCAGTTTTACTTAATGAGCCTCCCCTATTTGGTGTGAATGTTTGACTGGTTTCATCGTCCAAACGATCAGATAAGTTACGCAGTGAGAATCGAGCCTTCATGCCTAAAAAGTCGCTGTCCTCAATATACGCTATCACTAAACCATTATTCTCAGTATTTGACGTTATTTTACTGTAACGATAAATCGGTTCATAGTTGGCCTGCTCAAAGGATACGCCCCAAGCTAAATTCGTACTAGGAATATCTTGACGCAACTCCACCACTGATTTATTAATCATTTCATGGCTAACCCGACGAGTTGCATTAGAAATAGGGTCTTTTAAACGACTTTGATTATATTGTGAGTCGACCGTCAAGCGAGCGCCGATAAATCCGATTGGACTCAATTCAAAAGTTCCATTTAATCGACCAGCATAGCGTTGTGAAGAATCTATATTCCCAACTGCATCACTGTTATCTGTTAATACTCGATCGACGATGTCATCGATATCTTCGATCGCTAGGCTCACGCTCAGCGCACCCCATGACTGTAAATTCTGATCCAACTTAACTTCAAGCTTCCATGCTTGATGCGGCACAAGATCTGGATTACCCCTATCGTTGTTACCATCATTAATATCCACTGTAGCCAAAAAATCAGAAAAGTTAAGCTGACCAACAGTTCGCGATAGACCAAAATAAAAATTGGATAGATTGCTTGCTGCAAACGTCAAGCCAAGCGAACCTTTAGGCCGAGTAAAATTTCTTTTTTGATCAATATCGCCGGACTGACTAAGCTCCGAATTTTCAACACCCAGTGAAAACTGCCATGCCCACTTCGGTGATAATGGTGCTGAATAACTCATATTGGTTTCGAATCGTAATTCCTCAACTTTTGAATTAACACGAGGATGATCATAACTAGTGTCGCCATACATCGTTAACAAGCCAGTATTATCAGCAAGCAGAAAACGATCTAAATAATTATAGGCGCTTTCCAATGACCACTGCCAATCACCGTTGTTCGCTTGCCAACTGTATTCGCTACGAATAATGCTTTCACCCAACTTATCTTCACGTCGACTTTTTTGCCGATCATTTTGCGGGTCGCTGTATTGAAAACGTAAAGAATTATCTACCTGACGACTATTACTTTGCAATGCGATTATTTTTAAACGACCCACATAAAAATCAAACGCATAATCGCCACTCAGCTCAATTGTTTTATAATGCGCTCTTCGTTGGAAATCCTGATCTAGCTCGACCAAAGTGCCAGCAATTTCATCACTCGCTCGCTCTTCTAAGTCCGCTTGCCAAAGCTGCTCGTAAGAGAAATTCAAATGACCAGTGCTGCCACTTAGAGGGTTAAACGCTAAGCCCAGCGCAATCGACGGTCGATCACGATCAAAGGTCGCATACTCTTCGCGTCGCTCTGTTACCATCCCCGTTCCGTCAGAGACGGTTTCGGGTCCACCATGGCCAAGGCGTTGATAATTGTTGTCAATCCCTATATTCCAGCTGGTCGTTGCCAGTTTACCCGCCAAGGAAAGATTACCTCGCCAATAAGCCGGATCCACACGGTCATTCTGATCGCGATGTTGCAGATCCCAACTCCACGTGCCACTAATACCTAAACTGTTCACAGTAATATTAATGACCTCTCCAGAGAGACCTGGAATGCCTAAACTTGCGCCATCGTATATATTAATATCAACGATAATACCGACAGGAATACGCTCTAAGGCTTTTTTTAGGCCATTTGCCTTGCCCGACACCCGATCACCATTAATTAAAATATTGGCAGAGGCTTGGCCCAAACCACGCTGGCTCTCTTCTTCATTGATTGCGAAGCCGGGAATACGCTTAACTAATTCATAAGCATTCGAAGGACTGTATTGATCAAAATCATTAACTGAAAACTGCCTTAAAAGCAGCTTAGAGTCGTGTTGCTGCGACCCCGAAACTGATTCGATATCTGATTTTTTTTCAGCATAAACCAATGCCGAGGCTAAAAAAATTGACCCATAAACGATGATAACGGTAGTAAATAACCGCATTTACAACTCCTGTGATGCCCCTATGAGAAATATTTGGGCTTATGATCCATCAACAAAAAAAAGCCTCACGATGAGGCTTTTTTATAAACGCAAAAGCGATCAGAAAAATTATTCAAACACCGTTGGCTTTTTCCATTATTTTCCAGAGTAGCGCTGGGAAAAAACGCCGCAATCGAACCATTATCTTTGCTGACCCTGGTCGCACTACCCAGTCACCTTTTTCAATCGCCTTTTCAGTGGCATCAATAATGAATTCTGGACTCACCATTTGACCATCTCCAGCCGTTTTAATACTGCCAGGACCGTTATCGATGGCTTGATCAATTAAAGGGGTTTTTACCATGGGCGGACAAACTAATAAAAAACGAACCGGGCTTTTCTTATTCTCATGGATCATGACTTCGGCCCAAGTATTGGTTGCCGACTTAGTCGCTGAGTAAGCACCTAAGTTATGCGTTAGAACGTCACCGGCCATTGACCCGAACATAATAATATCACCGCTGCCGCGCGCTTCCATCAACGGCCAAACAGTTTTCACCATGTTGACCGTGCCACCGTAGTTTATCTCCATCATTTTATTCGTGGCTTCCGCTGACATATCTTTAATCGATTGCCCAGGCATAATTGCTGCGCAATGCGTCAATCGATCGATCGCGCCAATATTTTTTTCAACATCGGCTACAACCTGCTGCACCTGTGCCAAATTACTGGTATCGCACTTATACGGTGTCAGATTATCGTGCTCCGCTGAAACCGAAGCTAAGTTATCATCGTTTAAATCAAGAATCGCTACTTTCGCCCCTAAAGTTGCCAATTGCAGGGCAGCAATTCGACCCATACCGCTAGCGCCACCAGTGACTAAGGCCACTTTGCCGTGAAAAGCCATACCTTTTCTCCTTTCAAATATAGACAGTATACCGTTTTTTTTGAAAAATTAACCTTGCCGATGATTAACCTCTGCCTTTTTTATTTTACTTCACCAATATCATAGAAAAGATTTATTCAATGAATACCCCCTCAACCAAGGCTCTAGCGTATAATCAAATTGTAGATTGATGCCACATACGGGATTAATCAATTCATATTCAGTAAAGGTAACCGTTATGTCTTTATCATTAGGGCTCAACTTAAATTATTCAGGCCGGCATATCAGTCTCGATTTAGAAGGCATAAGACTGGCAGAAAAGCTAGGATTTGACTCTGCATGGACAGCAGAATCATGGGGTTCTGACGCTGTTTCACCGTTGGCTTGGATCGGCGCCAACACCTCTACCTTGCGCCTCGGCACCGCCATCATGCAGATGCCTGGTCGCTCTCCAGCCAATACGGCCATGACAGCTTTAACTATGCAGCAGTTATCGGGCGGTCGATTTGTCTTAGGCTTAGGCACTTCTGGCCCCCAAGTGGTTGAAGGTTGGCACGGCAAGCCATGGCATAAACCGCTGAGTATGTCGCGTGAATACATTAGCATCGTCAAAAAAATCTTTGCTCGTGAAGAGACGCTTGAATTTAGTGGGGAATTTTTTGACATACCCTACCGAGGAGAACACTCAAAAGGCTTAGGCAAACCACTCAAATCAATGATTCACCCTACCGAACCCATCCCCATTCATTTGGGTTCGATGTCACAAAAAGGACAGGAGCTTGCTGGCGAACTGTGCGATGGTCTCCATTTAACTGCAATGATTCCAGAGCGACACGATATCGTACTAGACAATGTTAAGCGTGGCTTTGAAAAACGCACCGATGGAAAAAAATGGGAAGACTTCGAACTCCTCACCAATGTCCAAGTTATTGTATTAAACGGGGAAGGCGAAAATACTCAAAGCGCGCAAGAAAAAATATTTATGACCAAAGCATCAATGGCTTTATATGTTGGCGGTATGGGCACAAAAGGAAAAAACTTTTATAAAGAATATTTTGATCGAGCCGGTTATACAGAGGAAGCCAATAAAATTCAGGAACTTTATCTAGGAGGCAAACAGAACGAAGCGATTGAGGCCGTCACGGATGACATGGTACGGGCCATGCACTTAATTGGCACAAAAGATGAAATTCTTGCGCGCTATAAAGACTGGCAGGCCTCACCACTAACCACTATGCTGATGGCAACAACAGAAAAAAACGTATTAGAATTAGTGGCCGGCTTGTAAGTCCCTATAGCATTGTAAAATAACCCTTATCAATTTCAAGCCCCTCGACCGATCACTCGACTTGAAGAGAATCGGTTGAGGTTAATCAAATAAAATCTGACCTTAATGGACCAACGCGCTCGGCGATGGGTTTCAGCTTATCGACATCAAAGCCATAAAAATCAAGTGCATTCTTGCCCAACATTTCTTCAACATCGGTTACAGGCAGCCCTTTAAATGATTCAATAAGGCTGGTGCCGGTATGCGGCCAAGATCCTTCAGGATGAGGATAATCGCTGCCCCACATCATTTGCTGCGGACCAATATCATGGTATTTCTCAGCATCACCTCGCGGCATAACCGAAGCACCAATAGCGCAATTGCGACGAAAATAGTCTACTGGTGACATCGACAAGTGGCTGCGGTAATCACCCAACTTAGCCGAGAAATGCGTCTCAGCGTAGTGATGCTCAAGCATCTTTAACATGGATGGCACCATCCAGCCTGTCCCAGTTTCAGTAACAGATACTTTTAGCTTTGGAAACCGCTCAAAAACACCCCCCCATAACATCGCTATAACGGGTCGGTAAGTCCAAAAGAAAACCTCCGAAACATACATTCCCACCGCTCCAGGATAATCACTCATTTCTATGTCTGGAAACTTATCACCAAAAAAATCTGCCATTGGCGCCGCACCAGAGTGCAAGCAAATAGCAATGCCCAAGGATTCACACGCTTCCCAAAAAGGGTTGTATTTAGGATGATGGTAAGATTCAAAACCACTGGTTAACAGAGGAATCATGATGCCACGCAAACCGTTTTCATGCACCCAACGGACTTCCTTAACGGCTTCTTCAACGTCCCACAGCAGCGGGCAAACCGCGACACCAAAATGGCGATTGGTGTCGTGCGAGCACAGTTCCGATAACCATCGGTTGTGAGCCCGCGCACCAGCCCATTGCAATTCAGGCACTATGTCTTTAGTGGGCAATGATAATCCAGCACCAAATGGTGGCGAATTACGCTCGGTAATCCCGTCACAAAATATAATTTCAGCAGCAATGCCGTCGCCTTCTAAAACCTTTATACGTTGCTCGTATTGCCACGCACCGTCCAATTGATCTTCAATGCCTGAACGCCACTGATCATTAATCTCTTTAAGTAAAAAGGTTGATTCAGATTTTTCAGTAATTGCCATGGTTGCAGGAAGGGCAATATCAAATGTTTCTCGATACTGGGGGTCGAGGTAGTCGCGGTATTTTTCAGGTGGTAAGCCCGCATGACAATCGGATGAGACGACAATGAGATTTTCCATAATAAAGCCTAATATTTTTTTGGTGATAAATACGTTGGTAAGCCATAGTTAAAGCAACGGCAGAGTTAATTTGTTCCGACTAAACGGATCGGTGCAGGTTCTCCATCGTCATAAAACTGGTTGAACCATTTTCGATATTTAGCGATCGGACCATCGCCGTCACATAAAATAGGGTTGGGCTGATAGATTTTATGCTCCCAAATAGGCACATCATGACCGACTTGCTCAACCACATTGTCTTGCACGACTTTCGCATAAAATGCTGCCGATTCATCTTGATCAGCAGGCGACGCAAAGATCCAGCGCATGAGTACCCTGCCTTCATCAATGGGCGTAATCGTGCCTTGCATAAACAACACAAAACCTCGATCAAACGTTTGATAGGTCATACCGGGGCCGCAACTTGTTGTAGATAAAGCACTCTGCTCCCACTTTTCACCTGTTGTATCAAACTCACCGTTCTCATCCATGTGGGGAACTCTCGAAATCATCGTAGTTACGCGATGATGGCCTTTTAAGGCAACTTCCGCTTTAGGCATTTCAACGCTGTTGTGAACATAAACAAAATGCGCGATATCGACCCCGTTTTCGCCAGTCTCCTGCACACAAGTATTCATTTCCCATTCAACGCGACCAGTCTCTTGCCAGCTGTCATCGTTTAAGTATGGGACAGCATCGACCTCAAATATTGGCGCAATTTTTCTTGGGTGATACCACGCAAAAATAGTCCCGTTAATTTCATTAATGGGGTAGCCATCGATGCACGGTTTATCCTGAACTTTAGCCGGCATATTTTTCGCATAAGGGACGCTGGTACACATGCCATCGCCATTAAATTGCCAGCCGTGAAAAGGGCAGGCAATGGACTCGCCGTGCACTTCACCGCCGTGACCTAAATGCGCACCCAAATGAGGGCAAAATGCGTCAAGCAAAACGGCCTTGCCGCTTTCAGTACGATATAAAACAAGATCTTTTGCAAAAAAGAACAGCGGTTTAACTTCTTGAGCCAAAAGTTCGTCACTGAAGGCGACTGCATACCAGCCGAATGGAATGGGTAAGCTAGAATTTTTCATGGCATTGGTCCTTGCTCTAATTAGCCTGCAAACTACCCTAACGTAGGCGCTATAGGATTAGTACGATTAAAAATAGAATCCATTCTTGACTTAATTTTAGCCTCTGTGTCTTCATTCATTGGACTGATCCAAAACTGTTCATTGCGCAAACCTTGCAAGGCTGTTTGAGCAACCTCATCAGGGTGAGTGGTTTTTAATTCCATACCAAATTCCTGCATCATCTCACGCATATCATCGACCGATTTAATCCCCGAATCGGTCGCTGCCTCGCCTTTATCAAGGTCAGCAGGTCTTACGCGGTCAGAATTAAATAAACCTGTATCAACAATATTAGGCCCGGGAAATAAAGCATTCACTTTAATAAGATTCTGAGTCGCACTGGTTTGATAATACAACGCTTCTGTGATCGCCTGGACAGAGGCCTTTGTGGCAGTGTAAATAGGTTGGTCAGGCAACACCATGAACGCTCCGTTACCAGAGCCCGTTATTACCATGTGTGCCTCTTGTTCCTGTGCCATCAATCGAGGCATGAATGCATTGATTGAATGGATCACGCCCCACACGTTAACGTTAAACGCCCACTGCCAATCTTGTGCTGCATATTCCCACATCGCACCGCCTTCTCCAGCACCAATGCCCGCATTAGCAAACACTAAATGCGCGCCGCCTAATTCATCAAAGGCCTTGCTCGCCAAAGCATTGACGCTATTAGCATCACTCACATCACAGAAGCTACTGTGAGCATCAATGCCGGCTGCCGTTAGATCAGATTGTGTTTGGGTTAACGCGGTTTGGTCGACGTCGGCAATCAGCACGCGTCCACCTTCACGACCAATGGCGAACGCCAGTGAGCGACCTACGCCACTTGCACCGCCAGTGATAACCGCTAATTTATTATTAAAATCTTGCATACAACACCGTACATTGTTTTTATTAATAGGTACTAGATTATTTCTTACGCCACTACGACTTTTTTGGACCACCCTGATCGCCCAGCCAGCGCGAACCGCCGATGGTATCTGCAAAGGGCCAAAAGCCTTTAGGATCTAACGCACCTTCCAAAGTGATTTTTCGATCAAGAAATATCGGTGTCCACAGGTGAGCATCTAACTGTTCACGCATGGGCAATTGGCTCGCGATGGGATCCCACGGGCTATCACGTAAAATCAGCTCACCCTGCACCTTTTCTTTGTATGCTGTGCCGTATTTGGTAAATACTTTAACCACATGCGGTGGAAAATCATAATGTTCTGGCTGATCATCAACGGCACGTGAGCATTTTATCCACCATTCATTCTGTTCAAAATCAGGGCCATTGTCTTCGACGCTAACCACCTCGCCTCTAAATTCAGCAAAAGTATGGCCTTGGTGAGTAGTCTTCGCCGACACATAATTCATTAATCGATAAAACGTTGTGTCCGCTGGAAATTTTGGTTGGCCTGTTTTTTCGCGGCTAATAAAAATAGCTTGTTCTTGATCGATGCCAAATCCTAGGCAATATTCACCAGCAACACCATCATAATCGGCGTCGACATTAATAACGATGCCGTATTCGGGCTCACCCTGAACAGGAAAGTTATAAAACGTAAGCCTAACAATCGGTTCAGCACCGACTGACAGCCCAGGCGGCAATAATTTAGCGATACATTCCGCATCGGTACGATAATTTACCTTCAGCATCGGCCAGTTTAAAATATCACCGGGGTTGCTTTGCGGTGCGGTTGTCGAATCAGCCATTTCTTTACTCTCCACGTGTGTCGATTAATTGATTTTTTAAGAAAAATTTACTAACCATAATTAAAAGCAGTGTATTTTTAGCCTCAGAGGTTCGCAATGACTTTAGCCGTCGGTGAGTGAATTGTAATGTCTTTTGCGTTCACGCCATCACTTAGTCAGTAATGGTTCTCAATAGGGTCGTTGCCGTCCGCGATTTTGAAAAATAATTAAGTAACAATCACCACTAAAATAGCTAAAAATGGGCGTTGGCATTTAGCCTCTTTTAAATCAGTTGATAAAGGTCTTAACACTATGAGCCATGACGCATCGATTCAACACCACCAAGCTTCTATTAACGGTATTAGCATGCATTATGTTGAGCAGGGTCAGGGGTTACCGGTAATCCTCTGTCATGGTTTCCCGCATACGTGGTACAGCTGGCGACACCAAATTCCCGCCATCGCTGAGGCCGGCTTTCGCGTGATCGCTCCCGATTTGCGTGGCATGGGCGGCACCG
>DDED01000058.1:8675-10843 GCA_002336035.1 Cellvibrionales bacterium UBA1963 | reverse complement strand
CCGTTCTTGGTGGTGTGCTTCGCAATGGTTTCTTGCATACGGCCATACGAGAGCAAGGAGGTGCTTATGGCGGCGGAGCGAGTCAAGACAGCGGCATTGCAGGATTTCGTTTTTACTCTTATCGGGACCCGCGACTCACAGAGACCTTAAACGACTTTGATGCATCAATTGCATGGTTACTCAATAACGAACATCCTTGGCGAGTCGTTGAAGAAGCCATTTTAGGTGTTATTAGCGGATTGGATAAACCGTCTTCTCCCGCCGGCACCGCTAAAATTGACTTTTATAAACGTTTACACGGCCGAACTCAAGCCCATCAAAATGCATTTAGGAATGCCGTATTAGAGGTCACTCAAGCCGATTTAAAGCGCGTCGCTGAAACCTATTTAAGGCCTGACAATGCTAGCATCGGCATTATCACTCATAAAGGAGAAGTCGAAAATTATCAGCCGTTGTGCGATGAACAAGGCATCACTATCAAACAACTTTAACTTGGGATCAATATAGACAACGAGGTTGCTTAGTCACCTAGTTAACGTCATTAAGGCCAAGACGGGGAATACTGGCAGGGTTTATTAAACGCAGCAATGCAATTAAATAATCCCCTGCGATAACGCACAGGCAACGGACTGCCCTAAATCACGACAAGACTGTAAGTTTTCTTGTGTAATCTCACCCTTAACAACAATGGGCTCGGCAATCTTCTTCATTGGATAGCCTTTTAAAATTCGATCAATTTCTCTCACTGCCCCGCTACCGTCATTGCCAGCACTTATAAAAAGCGCATACGGTAATGACAGTTGAAGCGGTTGCGCTTGATAGTACGTTCTGTCAAAAAAATCTTTTAATGCTCCGGACATGTAACCGAAGTTTTCCGGACTACCAAAAATAATAGCATCAGCCCACTTTAAATCCACAATGTCAGCATCAAAGGCTAATTTGATGATTGTATCAACATTACTTTCTTGCTCGGCTCCCACCGTCACGGCTTGCGCTAACGTTGTTGTGCTAGCCGACTGACTGTGATAAATAATCAGCAAGTGCTTGTTAGGCATTATTATTTCACTCAATCATTCATGGTATCAGAGAAGCGATCTTTATAAGATTCATTCAGCAGAGTCGCCGTCGGATTTACTGACCACAGATTCTAACGGCATAAAAAATACTTGACCCAACAGCATGAGCGCAAAGCCTAAACCGAAGCCAACGTATTGAAGCAAAGAATCAGTCTCATAAATCATATAAGCCAATAAAAATATTAAACTACCGATTGATATGGCCATTAAATAGGAGCGCCAAGTGACTTTTAGTTCGACGTCACAAGCTTCACACGGTATGGGGGCTAAGGGACTCAAGAAAGCTTTTTTCCATAGCGCGAGCGCTTTTTTATGACATGATGGGCAATTAGCGCTCATGTGTTTATCTCCTGCGAACCGTGTGTAATGTTATATTCTTACCCTTAATAATAGACCTGATTTCAATTAAAGCACTGCTCTAATCAATATTCATCTACGCATCGATAAAGATGGCAAAATAATAATCTTAAAACAGCCCATTTCTCTGCGCAAACATCAATTAAAGAGAACTTTTGTGATAAACAATGAAAGCTTGCGCTTGACAAAAAACTGTCTATAATCACAGTATGTGTTTATAGACAGTGATCTGGTTGCCATCAGAGAGACGAGGCCATCGATCAACGGCGTGAAGAACCTCTCGACAAGACAGGAAAAAAAACAATGAAACTGACCGCACGGCAAGAGCAAATCTTAAATTTAATTCGTGATTATATTCAGCAAACCGGTTTTCCTCCGACCCGTGCAAATATTGCAACCGAATTTGGCTTTAAGTCAGCCAATGCAGCAGAAGAGCATTTGAAAGCGCTCGCAAAAAAAGGCGCTATCGAGATCATTCCGGGAGCATCAAGGGGAATTCGCTTACTGGGTGAGGCACCGAAAGGCATTCCGTTAGTTGGACGAGTAGCAGCTGGCAGCCCCATCCTAGCTCAAGAACATGTTGATGATTACTGTGATATATCACCCAGTTTTTTTCAGCCTAGGGCTGACTTTTTGTTACAAGTAGCAGGCGAAAGTATGCAGGATATCGGTATTTTTGATGGCGATTGGCTCGCCGTTCACAAAACCAACCAAGCCAATAACGGTGATATTGTC
>DDED01000058.1:0-8358 GCA_002336035.1 Cellvibrionales bacterium UBA1963 | reverse complement strand
AAGCCAATAACGGTGATATTGTCGTCGCACGCATTGATGATGAAGTAACGGTCAAGCGATTTAGAAAAACACGCAGTAAACACTTGATAGAACTCGCGCCAGAAAATGCCGATTACACTATTATTGAAGTCGATCTTCGGGTTCAGGAATTTTCCATCGAAGGGCTGAGTGTCGGGGTCATTCGGCGATAGAATTCGATAATAAAGAGTAGCGGTGTCTTAATGAAGAATTCTGCTCGCATCGGCATCTAGATCTTCTTCTTCAAGCTCAGATTTAACAAACTGCATTTCTGAAGCCGTTTCAATGCCGGCATGTATCATTGCTCGAGCAACCTCTAGTCGACCGTTGGGCATATACCCCTTGGATTCGTCTGAAAAACGAATGGTCATCAATGGCTCACCCTCACCGTCAGCTCGCTGCAATACGATGTCGCCATTGACTAACTCAACAATTTCTAAAAAAGAAGACACAGAGAACCTCTAGCTCAAATACACGAAGAAAAGGGTAACATTTTTGAGAGGAAATTGCAGTAACCTTAACCATTATATAATCAAGATTCTCTAAAATCCATTCTACCAATAATGTGCGTTTATTCATTTTTCCTTTATAAATAGTAGCTTAGACACTCATTAAAGCGCAGCAAACCGTTTAATAAAAAAACCATCATCCGACAAGGCACCACAATAGTCAGTTATTAAGCCTTTATGTATTCACCGAGGGTTTTTTTGCCACCACTTTTTTAGCGGTCGCTTTTTTCTTTGTCACCGGCTTTTTCTTCGGCGCAGCCTTCTTTTTTACGGATAGTTTTTTCTTTGTGTTCGTTTTTTTTCTAGCTGCAGCCTTCTTTTTCGGTGAGGCTTTTTTAGTGGCAACTTTGTCTGTGATCTGCCATTGCCCATTTTCATAATCGGCGCGCCAACCCGTTGCTTTGCCATCAATATCTGTCATTAAATATTGCTGCTTAGTTTTTCGTTGATAACGAACTTGAACGCGATTACCTTGAGGATCTTCGATCGGCCCTTCCATTAAAAAATGATACTTAGGATCAATTTCAGTTTTGTGCGGGAGAATCTCATCAACGTATGGCGCTCGGGTTTCCCGATTTTTCGGAAACTGACTTGCCGCCAAAAATATACCCGCCGCACCGTCACGCAATATGTAGGTATCTTCAACTTTTATACAGATCAGTTCTGGCATTGGCACTGGGTCCATTTTAGGTGGAGCCGCTTCACCGCTGCGTAATAGCTTTCGCGTATTTTTGCAATCTTCGTTCATGCATCCAAAATACTTACCGAACCGGCCCGATTTGAGCTGCATTTCAGCACCGCATTTGTCGCAATCGAGTACAGGACCTTCATAGCCTTTAATCTTGAATAGCCCCTGCTCCACTTCGTAGCCGTCACAATCGGGATTGTTACCGCAAACATGCAACTTTCTCGACTCGTCAACAAGATAACTGTCCATCGCGGTATTGCATTTGACGCAGCGACGCTTATTTATCAGAAGACGAGACTCGGCTTCATCATCAGCATCTGCGCTAACAACTTCGTCACCAGAAATCAAATTGACCGTTTGCTTGCAACGTTCTTTGGGTGGCAACGCGTACCCAGAACAACCGAGAAAGACACCCGTCGTCCCTGTACGAATTTGCATAGCACGCTCACCATTGCAGTCGGGATGATGACAAATCACATCCGGTACGCACGTTGGGTCATTATTTCTCATCCCCCCGTCATCGACATCGGCCTGAGCAGTTAATAATTTTTCGCTAAAACCCTCATAAAAATCATTCAACACGTCTGACCAAACTTTTTTACCGTCGGCAATGGCGTCGAGTTTTTCTTCCATTTCCGCGGTGAAGCCATAATTCATTAAGTCGCCAAAACTTTCTGAAAGCCGTTCAGTAACAATATCTCCCATTTTCTCGCAGTAAAAGCGCCGATTCTCTACCCGAACATAACCGCGATCTTGAATGGTTGAAATGATTGCCGCGTAAGTTGAGGGCCTGCCAATGCCTTGTTTTTCGAGCTCTTTGACTAACGCCGCCTCAGAGTAACGGGCTGTTGGCTTCGTAAAGTGCTGGCTAGGATCTAGGTGCTTTAAGGTTAATCGGTCGCCTTCTTTAAAGTCAGGTAAAACGCGATCATCTTCCTTTTTGGATATCGGTTGCTGCACACGAGTAAAGCCATCAAATCGAATCACCCTACCACTGGTACGCAACTCAAACTCACCCGCCTTTGCCACCAAGCTAGTACTGGTGAATTCAGCTTTAGTCATCTGGCAAGCAACAAATTGGCGCCAAATCAATTCGTAAAGCCTTACGCCATCGGGATCAATCTTGACAATATCACTAGGCATTATATTGACATCAGAGGGTCTTATGGCCTCATGCGCTTCTTGCGCCCCCTCTTTACTGCTGTAAATAATCGGTTGGTCAGGCAGGTATGCTGCACCGTATTTGTTATGGATATAATTTCGACAGTCGGCAACGGCATCCGCACTCAAATTAGTTGAATCGGTTCGCATATACGTGATGTATCCGGCTTCGTATAAGCGCTGGGCCATCATCATGGTCTTCTTAACGCTGAAACTTAGTCGGGTGCTGGCCGCTTGCTGAAGGGTTGACGTGATGTAAGGTTTGGAAGGCTTGGAACTAGTTGGCTTGTCTTCACGTTTAGCCACCGCAAAGTTGGCATCCTGAAGAACAGCTAATGCCGCATCACTTTCTTGTTGACACGTTGGTCGGTATTTTTGATTGTTTTCTCGCGTTACCTGCATCCGCAATGCACCCGCATCACCAGTGAAGTCGGCAAATAGATCCCAGTATTCTTCTGGAATAAAGGCACGGATCTCTCGCTCTCGCTCAGCGACTAATTTAACAGCAACCGACTGGACTCGACCAGCGGATAGACCTCGAGCGACTTTAGCCCATAATAACGGTGAAACCATAAAACCAACAACACGATCTAAAAACCGCCTCGCCTGTTGAGCATGCACACGGTGCATATCTAACTCACCGGGTTCCTCAAAAGCGGCGTTAATTGCCTTCTTAGTGATCTCATTAAAAACTACGCGTTGAAAACGTGAATCGTCGCCACCAATAATTTCACGTAAATGCCATGCGATAGCTTCTCCCTCACGGTCCATATCCGTCGCCAGCACAATAGTATCTGCGTCTTTAGCTAATCGGCGTAACTCGTCAACGACTTTTTCTTTACCCGGCAATATTTGATAATTGGCTTTCCAAGATTCACCCGGATCAATGCCCATCCGTGCAACTAACTGCTGACGCGCTTTTTTCTGCTTATGGATAATTTTTTTAGCCGGCGAGAGTTTTCGTGTTTTTGCTGCCTCGGCCGCCCTCGCTTTAGGGTCGACAGGCTTACCGTTTCCGCTAACAGGCAAATCCCTGACATGACCGATGCTTGATTTAACAATATAATCTTTGCCTAAGTATTTATTGATTGTCTTCGCTTTGGCGGGAGACTCGACGATAACCAGTGACTTACCCATAGAGAACAGTAAATTCCTATTTTTTGGTTGATATTCAACCGTTTAACGTGTGTGCCAACCCAATGTTGACCCCATAATTGTTCAAGTCTAGTACAAAGTTAAGAGAATAAAAGTGCTATCACATCGTAAGGCCGACATATATAAGGGGCTAAATAGCTTTGGTCAAGCAATTACTGAAATTATTTTAAGAGTCATTGATCCCATGACGATTAAAAACCGGCCTATAACTGCAATAAAAACCGTTAAAATCCCCTAAAATCACTAAAAAATACTAAAAAATACTTTTAAAGCGTCATTTTATATTGCCTTTTGGTTGATAAAATAAAATACGATCTGACGCATTGAGTGCTAAAATACAAAGCGTACTTTGAAATATTTTACGCCACGCATCTGATCGTAACTTGGTCAATCAGTAGTTGCCTATGCGATGATCCAATAATTTTTAACACCGAAAGTATGCAATGACAATGATTGATATAGGTTCAAATTTAACCAGCGAGAGTTTCAATACTGATTTACCTGCGGTGATTCATCGCGCCAAACAACAAGGCGTCTCGGTCATCATTGCCACCGGCACATCGGCCCAAAGCAGTATAGATGCTCAACAGTTAGCGGCACAGTATCCTCGCTACTTGTATTCCACTGCAGGTGTGCATCCGCATGAGGCCGATCACTACGACCATCAAGCTGAACAGGCTTTGGTCGAACTTCTTAAAGGTAGCGGTCGTGCGCAAATAGTCGCTGTGGGTGAAACTGGCCTTGACTATAATAGAAAGTTCTCAAGCCAAGAAAATCAAATAAGGGCCTTTGAAGCTCAAATACAACTTGCGAAAGACGTCGACCTGCCATTATTTTTACATGAGAGAGATGCATTCAATGATTTTTACGGCATCATCAAAGAGCAATTTAATAGCATCAGTAGTAAAGCGGTGGTTCACTGCTTTACTGGCAGCCAAGAGGCATTGAAAGCGTATTTGGATATGGGTTTGTACATTGGTATTACTGGCTGGATAAGTGATAAAAAGCGCGGTAAGAATTTACGTGACATTATTCGCTATGCCCCTCTTGATCGATTAATGATAGAAACTGATGCACCTTATTTAATACCCCAACAGAAAGGGGTTAAGCAGCTGCTTCAACAGCATCGAAGAAATGAGCCCTGCACACTGAGGTTCACAGCAGAAAAACTGGCCGAGTGTTTAGCCATTGAGCCTCAAACGCTCATTGATGCAACCTCACGAACAAGTCGAGAATTTTTCAATCTAGATCAAGTAGCAAGCGAACCCTGCTTTGAGGAAAAGGCCAGTTGAGAATTTGCTGGTTATCGCAACGAAGCAATACAGGGATTCTGTTTTGATAACGTTGCTGGAGGGCTGCGTCCGTGTCAATATCAACTTTCTTCAACTGATACGCTGTGTCCACGATACACCCTGTGACTAAGGCCTCTGCTTGATCACATAAATGGCAGTCGGCTCGAGAAAATAAAATCAGTTCACGCGGGCTCATACACAATTCAACCTCACTTTAATGACGCGAAGTCCAGTCATGAAGTGCTTTGTTGACAAACTTGTCCAGGCTATTTTCTATAGCAGCTTGAGCCGAAAGGCCGAATTTTTCTTGCCAACTCTTTTTTTGTACAAATTTAATTTCATACACCGATGCGTCCTTAACACATTGAGCAATGTATTCGTCACTGGTACTCAAACCGTCAATTAATTGATTCTCGATAGCTTTTTGCCCGTACCACGTTTCGCCGGTTGCAACGGCAGCAATGTCTAGAATAGGACGGTATTGGCTCACGAACTCTTTGAATAGGTCATGTGTCTGCTCTAAGTCTTGAATGAACTTTTTGCGACCCGATTCCGTGTTTTCTCCTAACATGGTTAAAGTGCGTTTATATTCTCCTGCAGTCAATAGTTCATAATCGACATCAAACTTTTTAAGCACTTTGTTAAAGTTGGGCAAACTTGCCACCACACCAATCGAGCCGATGACGGCAAACGGCGCTGCTAATATTTTATCCGCGATACAGGCCATCATATACCCCCCACTTGCCGCAACACGATCAACGCAAATAGTGAGTGGAATACCGGCAGATTTAATGCGCGCTAATTGCGAGGATGCTAGACCATAAGAATGCACCATGCCACCGGGGCTTTCTAAGCGGACCACGACTTCATCCGTGGCTGTGGCCATTGTTAATAGCGTTGTTATCTCTTCTCGAAAGTTTTCAACGGCTGAGGCTTTCATATCACCGTCAAACTCTAAAACATAAACGTTTTTTTGCTTAGGCTCGCTCGTCTCCGCGGCTTCTTTTGATGCTTTTTTGGCCAACCGCTTGGCTTCTTTCGCTTTTAATTTATCAGCGTCTTTTTTTTCTTTGGCCCATTTCTTAGCCTCTTCTGGCTCAAGCATGGAGTCCCTAAGGCTCGATTCCATTTGCTCAAAGCGCTCATTGACTTTTTTCACTTCAAGACGCCCCGCACTTTCCCCCCCGCCTTGGCTTGATTGGACAGCAACGACAATGATAATGATCGCTGCGACAACAAAAGTCGCCACTTTGGCAAAAAATATTCCATATTCCAGAAGAAATTCCATCACAATAAACCTTACCTATTTATTTTAATAATATGACCGACGAGCGTCGCTCGTCAAAAAGTCGATTAAACAGCGTATATATGCCAATGTCTAGCAAATCAATGCAGTAAGAATAGCTCAAAAAATCAGTTTTACCTTTATTTACGGATCTCTTCTAACACCCAGTAGTAAGCGTAACGAAGTCAACATTGCCCTGTCAGTATAAGAAACGGCGTAATCGTCTTATAGTCGGTCTCGACACTTGGCATAACATGTTCAAATTAAGCCTTTTTAACACGCCTAAACACCATAAAACCGATTATAATCATCCCCCTTAAATGGCGTCACAAATTAGTCATTCATAAATAAGCAACTGCAGTGGTATCAACTTATCGTCTACAGTGGCGAAAAACCAATAAATTAGGATTTATATATGCAAACCTTGTCTTCTAGCCAGGCCATTTATCAAAATTTTTTAGGTGACGCTCCAACCTGGTATAAAAATAGCATTATTTTCTTCCTAATCGCTAACCCTATCTTATTGCAACTCCTCGGCCCATATATCACGGGCTGGATACTCATTTTACAATTCATTTTTACGCTTGCGATGGCACTAAAGTGTTATCCGCTCCAGAGCGGCGGGCTTTTGGCTATCGAAGCAATTATGCTCGGCATGGCTAGCGCCCAAGATGTTTATCATGAAATTCAATTAAATTTACCGGTTATCTTATTACTGGTATTTATGGTTGCAGGCATTTATTTCATGAAGGACTTATTGCTGTTCACATTTACAAAATTATTGACTAGCGTTCGCTCGAAAACACTATTAGCACTTTTATTCAGTTTTCTTGCCGCTTTTTTATCCGCTTTTTTAGACGCACTCACCGTCATCGCTGTCGTAATCAGTGTCGGGGTTGGCTTCTATACGATCTTTCAAACGGTCTCTGCTGCCCAAGAAGGCGATCTCGAAAGCAATGAAACATACCAGCAAGACCTCGAGCAATTCAGAGGATTTCTTCGTGATCTGATGATGCATGCCGCTGTCGGCACAGCACTCGGTGGCGTTTGCACCCAAGTAGGCGAACCTCAAAACCTGGTCATTGCGGCACAATCAGGCTGGCAATTTGCTGAATTTTTTTGGCGCATGTCTCCGGTCAGCATCCCCGTTCTATTCACTGGTTTAACGATGGTGGTCGTTCTAGAGAAAACAGGCTGGTTCGGCTACGGTTGGCAACTGCCAGAATCGGTGAGAAATATACTGGTTCAAGATGCCATTGAACAAGACGCTAAACGGGACCGCAAAGCGAATATGGCATTAATTATTCAGGGCATTGTTGCGATTTGGTTAATCGTTGCTCTGGCTTTTCATCTTGCTGAAGTCGGCATCATTGGCTTGAGCGTCATCGTATTCACCACCGCGTTTAATGGCGTAACCAACGAGCATGCACTGGGCAAGGCCTTCGAAGAAGCCTTACCTTTTACCGCATTATTAGTGGTGTTTTTTGCTATCGTTGCGGTCATTGACAAACAAGGATTGTTCAAAGGGGTTATTGAAGGTGTTTTGTCAATGGAGAAAGATATTCAAACACCTATGTTTTACTTAGCCAACGGTCTGCTGTCTGCGATGAGTGATAACGTTTTCGTCGGTACCGTTTACATTACCGAACTAAAACAAGCGCTCTCTAGCGCGGTTATCGACCGCTCTCAATATGACTTGCTTGCAGTTGCTATTAATACTGGCACCAATATACCCTCTGTTGCAACGCCTAATGGCCAAGCCGCTTTTCTATTTTTATTAACCTCCTCTTTGGCTCCGTTAATTCGTCTAGGCTATGGCACAATGGTATACAAGGCTATTCCTTACACTATATCACTCACCATTGTTGGCTTACTGAGTGTGATTTACTTGCTACCGAATGCCACTCAAACCATGCTTGAGGCTGGACTCATTAGCGACAGTCAATTAACCAGCGAACTCGTAGTGCCCGCTAATAACGGCAGCCACCATTAATGTGAGGCTATACGAACCATGCTAATCTAATTGGCAAAAAACTTATCTATCGCTTATTGGTTATTCGCTCAATCAATCAATGTTGAACATGAGCAACGAATTATCTATGCTAAATGCCTTACTTATTATTCTCTTTATCTATGTTGTGCCTCACCTGCCCCTTTGGGCAACTGACGCCATTGGCAGTGTACTCGCGAGACTGATGAAACTCAGTCGCAACGGACTCTACCAAACCAGCAAAATTAATTTAAAACTCA
>DDED01000014.1:6804-7119 GCA_002336035.1 Cellvibrionales bacterium UBA1963 | reverse complement strand
TGACTCTTGGTTCGATAACTATTTGGGTGTCGTGTCTTTAGTGAGGGTGTTACAGGGCCGCTTAAAAGTTAGGGATAAAGTGATGGCCATGTCTCAAGAGCGTGTCCACATTGTTGATCAAGTCGGTGTTTTTACGCCGAAACGAAAGCCAACGAAAGAGCTGGCTGCCGGTGAAGTGGGTTTTGTTGTTGCTGGCATAAAGGATATTCAGGGTGCGCCAGTTGGCGACACATTAACCCATGCCAAGCAGCAAGGCATTGAGCCGTTGCCGGGTTTTAAAAAAGTGCAGCCAAAAGTCTATGCCGGTTTATTTAC
>DDED01000014.1:6339-6468 GCA_002336035.1 Cellvibrionales bacterium UBA1963 | reverse complement strand
GTAAGCTCTGATGACTATGAGGCTTTCAGAGAAGCACTTGCAAAACTCACGCTCAACGATGCTTCATTATTTTATGAGCCTGAATCGTCAGACGCCTTAGGGTTTGGCTTTCGCTGTGGGTTTCTAGGC
>DDED01000014.1:5664-6031 GCA_002336035.1 Cellvibrionales bacterium UBA1963 | reverse complement strand
TTTCGCTGTGGGTTTCTAGGCATGCTTCATATGGAAATCATTCAAGAGCGCCTAGAACGTGAGTACAATTTAGATCTAATTACCACTGCGCCTACGGTTGTTTATGAGGTGTTAACGGTTAGTGGCGAGATCATTGCGGTGGATAATCCGTCTAAATTGCCTGACATGGGTGTGATTGAACAAATGCGAGAGCCCATTGTTCGAGCAAATATTCTGGTTCCGCAAGATTTTTTAGGCAACGTGATCACGCTTTGCGTTCAAAAGCGTGGCACTCAGATTGATATGCAATTCTTAGGGAAACAGGTTTCTTTGGTTTATGAGATACCGATGAACGAGGTTGTGCTGGATTTTTTTGATCGCCTTAAAT
>DDED01000014.1:0-5356 GCA_002336035.1 Cellvibrionales bacterium UBA1963 | reverse complement strand
GATTTTTTTGATCGCCTTAAATCGTGCAGTAAAGGGTATGCCTCTTTAGATTATCAGTTTGAACGATTTGAAACAGCTAAATTGGTTCGGCTAGATGTACTCATTAATAGCGAACGTGTCGACGCTTTAGCCATTATTGTTCATCGCGATTTAGCCGAATCGCGTGGCCGTTCATTGGTTGAAGCCATGAAGGCATTAATTCCACGACAAATGTTTGACGTGGCCATTCAAGCGGCGATAGGCGGGCATGTGATTGCTCGGCAAACGGTCAAAGCTTTGCGCAAGAACGTCACAGCAAAATGTTATGGTGGTGATATCACTCGAAAGAAAAAACTGCTTGAGAAGCAAAAAGCGGGCAAAAAGCGTATGAAGCAGGTGGGCAGTGTAGAGATACCCCAGTCAGCTTTTTTGGCCGTATTAAAAGTAGACAGTTAGCATTATTGATTCTCACTACTATAATTAAACCGATCGATTTTTTAATTCATCAATAAGGTTGTTACGTCATGGATTTTAATTTTCCTTTAATTCTAATGTGCTTAGTTTTCGGCGGCGCTTTTATTTGGTTGTTGGATATTATTTGGTTTAGCAAGCAGCGTGCTGACAACGAAAAAGAATCTTTCATTATTGAAAATGCAAAATCATTGACGCCCGTGCTGGCATTTGTGTTCATTATTCGATCTTTTTTATACGAGCCGTTTCAAATCCCATCAGGCTCGATGGAGCAAACTTTATTGGTTGGTGATTTTATACTCGTCAACAAGTACACTTATGGTATTAGATTACCGGTTTGGCGCGACAAGATTGTCGATATTAATGAGCCTGAAAGAGGCGATGTGATGGTTTTTTTCCCGCCACATAAAGACCAGTACTACATTAAGCGTGTGGTTGGTTTACCTGGTGATTTGGTCGAATACAAAAATAAAACCTTAATAATTAATGGCGAAATACAACAACAAATGCCGATCGAAGGCAAAAAAAGAGCGCTATTTAAGCAAAGCATTGAGAGCTTAGGTGCAATTGATCATAAGATTCAAATTAATACCGCTAGTCAAAGAAATGAAAATATTACGGTCAGGGTTCCTGACGGGCATTATTTTATGATGGGTGATAATCGCGATAACAGTCAAGACAGTCGTTTTTGGGGCCCTGTTTCAGAGCAGCGTATTGTGGGTAAAGCTGTTGCCATTTGGATGCATAAAGAGCCCGGTTGGCATTTGCCAACGTTTAATCGAACCGGATCGTTTCAATAGCTTAATCATTGACTCACTCAACCTTCTAGGACCTTTGATATGGGGCAAATAAAAAATAGTTTATTAACCGCTTTACAAAAAAAATTAGGTTATTCCTTTAGTGATAATGGCCTGCTGGAATTAGCCTTGACGCATAAAAGCTTCAGCAGCAAAAACAATGAGCGCCTCGAATTTTTAGGTGACTCGCTATTAAATACGATTGCCGCAGAAGCGCTTTTTATGCGCTTTGATGACGTGCCAGAGGGCGTCATGACAACCGCAAGGTCACAGCTAGTGAAAGGTAAAACCTTAGCAAAGATAGGTTTTTCTCTTGAGCTTGATAGCCTAATGATTCTTGGTTTAGGTGAAAAAGGCAACAGTTCACCGGTCAAACATTCGATTGTGGGCGATGCCGTCGAAGCAATGATTGGTGCTATTTATATTGACAGTGATTTTATTCAATGCCAAAAAATTGTGCTGAGTTTACTTGAGGTTTATCTTAAGCAAGTGTCATTAGTGCCGGAGTTTAAAGATGCCAAAACGTTGTTACAAGAGCTTATGCAGGCAGAGCGCTTAGCGTTGCCAGTGTATGAATTAGAAAAGGTTGAAGGGCCTGGCCATGAGCAATTTTTTACCGTCAAGTGCAGTGTCGAATTACAGTCAAAGTCTGCTCTTGGTGAAGGAAAAAGCCGTCGTATGGCTGAACAAAATGCCGCGATGCGAGTGTTAAAACTGTTCAACTACAGTGATAAAGATGCCATTAGTCAAGATGAGAAAACTGACGAGACTGGAAGGAGTTTGTGACCCAAATCACTCCTGCATTTTGTGGTTTAGTGGCTCTCATCGGTCGGCCTAATGTCGGTAAGTCGACCTTATTAAATATCTTGCTAGGTCAAAAAATCAGTATCACCTCTCGAAAACCGCAAACGACTCGTCATCGGATTACGGGTATTGACACGCGGGGCCAATACCAAGCTGTTTTTGTTGACACGCCAGGCATTCATCAAACGCAAACCAGCGCTATGAATCGGTACATGAATCGGGCAGCCATTTCGACCATTGCTGACGTTGATGTCACGGTTTTTATTGTTGATCGACTCAGTTGGGGTGAAGAAGATGAATTGGTCGTAAAAGGTTTAATGGCTGCTAGATCACCGGTCATTTTAGTGTTGAATAAGATTGACCGACTGACGGATAAAGCCCGTTTATTGCCGCATATTAAAACAGTGGCGTCGGTATTCGACTGGGCAGAGGTCATACCGCTGTCAGCAAAAACTGGCTATAACATTGAACAGTTGCGTGATGCTATTTATAAGCGCTTGCCACAACAATCGCATCTCTACACGGCCGACCAAATTACCGACCGTAGCGAGCGTTTTATGGCGTCTGAATTAATTCGCGAAAAATTGATGCGGCAGTGTGGCGATGAACTTCCTTACCAGGTTGCAGTTGAAATAGAGAGTTTTCAGCACCAAGGTAATGTGATTCATATTAATGCTTTGATTTGGGTTGAGCGCGAGGGCCAAAAGAAAATTATTATTGGTCGCGCTGGTGAGCAGATAAAAAAAATTGGTACTGATGCAAGAAAAGATATTGAGATCATGACCGAGCAAAAAGTAATGCTTAAGCTCTGGGTTAAGGTGAAAAGCAGTTGGTCTGATGATGAGAGAATGTTGAAAAGTCTCGGTTTTGATGAGTAGCTAAAACAAGTAATTATTGATTGGTGATGAGTATGTCGATCGAATTAGAACGCTGCTTTTTATTGCACCAGCGTCCCTACCGTGAAACTAGCGTTATTGCCGAGTTGCTGACTGAGCATGAAGGCCGTGTCAGCATGGTTTGTAAGGGCGTTCGTTCAGCAGGAAAAAAAGCTTCCTCTCTTCGCAGCACTCTGCAACCCTTTGCCTTATTACATGCCTCATGGACGGGTAAAAGTGGCCTTAAGTCACTGCGCTCAGCTGAAGTTATTTCTCCGGCACCTTGGTTGCATCAGTCACAACTCTACGCTGGGCTTTACCTCAACGAACTATTGGTTCGTTTATTTCATTCAGGTGAGAGTCACACCCATTTATTTTCGCGTTATCAAACAAGTATTTCAGACCTTTCAGGTTTAGCCGCAAGCGATACGATTGCTATTGAAATCAGTCTTCGGCGATTTGAGGCACGGTTACTCGCAACATTAGGTTTCGAGTTAGATTTTATGCGGGACGCTATTACTGGGCAGAGAATCACTTCTGATGGGACGTATTGTTTTCACAGTGAATACGGTTTTTACCGAGCGGATTTAGATGATCAGGATACAGGGCAGAATGTTATTCCTACCGATAATCCTTTGCCGACTATCGGCCAGCCTTTAATAGCGGGTCACCATTTATTGGCCATACAAAAGGATGATTTTCACGATAAAAAAGTTCGTCAGTTAGCAAAAAAAATTATGCGCTTAGCGCTAGCGCCTCATTTAGGAGGCCGGCCTTTAAAAAGTCGCGAGCTGTATCGTCGACCTGAATAGCATCGCATCCGTTGCTGTATTTCCTGTGAATCACTTAAGCAAGGTATGATTTGCCCCGATAATTAAAAATAATACCTGTTATTACCTGAATATAGATCATTTAGTGCTCATTTTTAGCGGTGGTTATCCGCCATTTCAGCTTTTTTTGTTATCATTCTTCTTTATCATTCACCCGAGGGAGGTAACTTCTTCGGTCTAAAGGGAAGTGTTTTTGTGAACTATCCAACGATTGAGCATTACGTGGGCAATACACCTTTGGTCACATTGCAACGTTTGTATGCCGGCGATAATCAACTGTTGCTGAAGTTAGAAGGTAATAATCCCGCTGGCTCAGTAAAAGACCGTCCCGCGCTCAATATGATTAACCAAGCTGAACAGCGCGGCGAAATTAAACCGGGCGATACACTAATTGAAGCAACAAGCGGAAATACGGGTATCGCTCTAGCAATGGCAGCCGCAATTAAAGGGTATCGTATGCGGTTAATCATGCCTAGCCATATGAGCCAAGAGCGGAAAGTAGCAATGTCAGCTTATGGCGCCGAATTGGTCGAAGTGACGTCTGAAGAGGGCATGGAAGGCGCTCGTGATTTAGCTCAGCTTATGCAGGCTCAAGGGCAAGGTAAAGTACTTGATCAGTTTGCTAATGGTGATAATCCCAATGCGCATTTTAATTCGACAGGCCCTGAAATTTGGGAGCAGACTCATGGAACGATCACGCATTTTGTCTGTTCGATGGGAACCACAGGTACAATCATGGGCGTGTCTCGATTTCTTAAGGAAAAAAATCCTGCGATTAAAATTATTGGCTTACAGCCAAAAGATGGCGCTAGCATTCCAGGTATTCGTCGATGGCCTAAAGCCTACTTACCCAGTATTTTCCAGCCCGAAAAAGTAGATCAAGTGATCGATATCGCTCAACATGAGGCTGAGACTACAATGCGTCAACTGGCGATCGAAGAGGGCATTTTATGTGGTGTTTCTTCTGGTGGTTCGGTTTTCGGCGCAATGCAATTAGCCTCCACCGTTTCAGATGCAGTGATTGTTGCTATTATTTGTGATCGCGGAGATCGTTATCTATCAACCGGTGTCTTTGATGCCTAATCTGATTGTGCATTTTATTGGATCGGATAGGTTTGTTTTTTTGCTGAATTAAAGAAAGTGTTATAGCTATGGTTCAAGTAAGGAAGAATTTACCTAAAAGTAAAGTGGGTGACATTGACGTCAAAATTTGGCTAAAAAGTTTACCTGGTTTTTCTGATCAAAAGACCATTGATCGAATGATGAAAGCCTTTCAGCTGGCTTCTGCCTCACAGACAGCCGTGTTAAGTAAGAATCAAAAACCGCATGGCCTCATTGGCTGCTTCGATGCTGGATTACAAATGGTTAGTATCCTTGCAAGTTTTGACATGGATGAGGAGGTACTAATAGCGGCATTAATTTATCGGTCAGTGCGTGAAGGGCGTATCGCTATTGACCAAGTCGAAACGATGCTCGGGGATGAAGTGGCCTCGCTAGTTAACGGCGTGCTAAAAATGGCGGCAATCTCTAATGTTCGCACAGAAACGACGCCCGTTTTAGGGCAAGGTAACGCTCAGGTCGAAAATATCCGAAAAATGCT
>DDED01000046.1:7144-7311 GCA_002336035.1 Cellvibrionales bacterium UBA1963 | reverse complement strand
GCATAAGAAACTTGAATTTCGCAGCGATCAGCAAGACCTGCGGCAACCACGTTTTTGGCAACATAGCGGCCAGCATATGCGGCGGAACGATCGACTTTGGATGGGTCTTTGCCAGAAAAAGCGCCGCCACCGTGTCGCGCCATGCCACCATAAGTATCAACAATAAT
>DDED01000046.1:6095-6828 GCA_002336035.1 Cellvibrionales bacterium UBA1963 | reverse complement strand
CATAAGTATCAACAATAATTTTTCGCCCAGTGAGGCCGCAGTCGCCTACCGGGCCACCGATCACAAACTTACCTGTAGGATTGATATGGTATTGGGTTTCATCATGCAGCCATTCGCTGGGCAATACGGGTAAAATAATATTCTTTTTCACGGCCTCGCGAAGTTCTTCTAATGAAATACCATCATCGTGTTGAGTGGATAACACCACGGCATCAATAGCTACGGGCAAGCCGTTTTCATAGCGTAAAGTTACTTGGCTTTTTGCGTCAGGTCGAAGCCATGGCAAGGTTTTGTTTTTACGCAGTTGAGCTTGCCGTTCAACCAAGCGGTGTGAATAAAAAATGGCTGCTGGCATCAACGTTTCGGTTTCATTGGTGGCGTAACCGAACATTAATCCTTGATCTCCCGCGCCCTGATCTTCGGGCTTTGCGCGATCGACACCTTGATTAATATCGGGTGATTGTTTGCCAATTGCGTTTAAAACAGCACAGCTTTCACCATCAAAGCCGACCTCTGAGCCATTATAACCAATATCGACAATAACCTTACGAATGATCTCCTCAAGATCAACATAGCAATTAGTGGTTACCTCACCCGCCACAACGGCCATGCCGGTTTTAACCATAGTTTCTACGGCGACTCTTGCATCTTTGTCTCGGACAATAATGGCATCTAAAATGGCATCTGAAATTTGGTCGGCCATTTTATCGGGATGGCCTTCAGAAACGGATTC
>DDED01000046.1:0-5785 GCA_002336035.1 Cellvibrionales bacterium UBA1963 | reverse complement strand
GGATGGCCTTCAGAAACGGATTCTGAAGTAAAAACGTTGTATTCACTCATAGTGCTAATTCCTTGGTTGTCGACTATGTCGCTGTGATTAGGGGTTGGCTGGTTTAGCAGCCGCCTTGATATAACTTAACATCTGGATACGAAAGCCATTGCGCAGCGCGGTATAACTGCTCGGTCCTTTAACGAGATGTGCCGCCGAAGCCCACTGGTCGATCTGCGTCTCATCAAAACCCAGCCAGACATCGCCGGCGGCCTCGCGCACCCATTCTTGATCGTGCTGGCAAAGTTCTGAAATTAGAAAAATGCCGTCGCTGGCAAGCACTTGCGCCACGTCCTGGATCATCATTTGCGGCGCTGTATTGTGGTGTAAGACCATGTTAGCGATCACGCAATCTGCTTTTCTTGCCCCAAAACTATCTGAGCGCTGGCCAATCGCATGATCGAGCTGAACTAACGTGCGCGTATCACCATGAATAAAGCCGACTTTATTGCAACCGTGTCGATGAGCAGTATCGCGACATTTATCAAGCATGGGTTCGGCATTATCGAGTGCAATTACGTGGTTAAAACGTTGGCTAAGATGGCTTAAGTACGAGCCGTCGCCTGGGCCAATTTCTATTGCTTGCTTGGTTTCTGTTGATCGGGTGGGGTCGGCTAAAAGGGTATCAAGTATTTCATTCACTGTTTCACTGTAGTCAGCAATGTTTACAATCAAGTCTTGTTGAGCTGAAAACCGATGGCTATTTTCAGAAAAGAACTTAAATGATTGCTCGCCCCGTGTGGCTTGGGCTCGATCGATCGCCTGCTGCAGTGATCGGCTGCGCGGCTCTGCATCAATAGCGGAGAATAGCTGGCTAACTAAAGCGGAGTAATCGCTGGCAGCCGGAAGCATCCGGCGGTAAAAAATAGCGTTGCCTTCCCGTCGGGTTGCAACTAATTGCGCTTTCGATAGCAACTTTAAATGGTGGCTCATGGCGGATTGTTTAATATTAAACAGCGCGCACAATTCCAACACACCGTAAGACTCATGCTGCAGTGCATGTAAAATTTCTAGGCGTAATTGGTCTGCACTGGCTTTGAGGAGGCGCTCTAAGCCACCAAGACCCTCTGGTTTGATCTGGCTAACGGATTTTATTGCGTGAGAGGCCATAATAGAATACTGCATGTGTAAATCGTTGACCTACTATATCAAATAATTTCAATATTGAAAAGCACCGGTATTGATTGATTACTAGTTGATCTATATTGATTTATTTTAATATAGATTGCCGCTGCGTCATAGGCTCAGTGACGGACACAGGCTATCAGGGTGCACTGATGGCAAATAAGAATACGGTTCATTAATGGCGAGTGCCGACGGTTAAAAAAGACCCTATGGGCCTTTTATGCGCTAACCGTCATGAACACTTTAGCCGGCAGAAGGTCCAGCCAAAACAATACTATCAGGCACATCGTATTTTTTGAAATTGTCGATGAATTGGCGGGCAAGTTTTTCGGCTTGCTCTTGGTAGCGCTCGCGACTGCTCCAAGTGTCAATTGGATTCAGTAAAACGCTGTCAACCCCGGCAACGGTAAGGGGCACGTCGAGATTCAACGCATCAATGTGCTGGGTGTCAACGTCGATTAACTCGCCATTTTGAATTGCACTAATGACCGCTCGCGTGGTTGGAATTGAGAATCGCTTGCCTTCGCCGCCAGGGCCGCCCGAACCGCCCGTCCAGCCGGTATTAACCAAGTAGACTTGACTGTCAAAAGCATCAATACGTTTAATTAATAAGTTTGCGTAATCTCCCGCAGGACGCGGCATAAAAGGTGCGCCAAAGCAAGTAGAGAAAGCGGGCTGGATACCCGCCTCTGCCCCTAATTCTGTTGAGCCAACTCGGGCAGTGTAGCCACTTAAAAAATGATAAGCAGCCGCCTCTTTGGTTAATATCGACACCGGCGGTAAAACGCCAGAGACATCGCAAGTTAAAAAGATAACCACTTTTGGCTCGCCGGCCAGGTTCTCGACCACCCGCTTTTCAACGTGCTCAAGTGGGTAACAACAACGGCCATTCTCTGTTAACGAAGTGTCGTCATAGTCGGGAGTGTCTTGCTTATCAAGCACCACATTCTCTAAAATAGCGCCACGTTTAATGGCATCCCAAATAACAGGCTCATTTTTTTGGCTCAAATTAATTGTTTTTGCGTAGCAGCCGCCCTCTAAGTTAAAGACAATATCACGGCCCCAGCCATGTTCATCATCACCAATGAGATATCGTTCAGGATCAGCCGATAGCGTTGTTTTGCCCGTTCCAGACAGGCCAAAAAATAATGCAGTGTCACCTTTCTCTCCGACATTGGCGGAGCAGTGCATAGGTAAAACATCGTTGTCAGGGAGTAAAAAGTTTTGCACAGAAAACATAGCTTTTTTCATTTCGCCTGCGTAGCGCATGCCTGCCAGTAACACCTTGCGTTGGGCAAAATTTATAATAACCACACCGTCACTGTTGGTTCCATCTCGCTCGGGATCACAGCAAAAACTTGCAACATTTAAAATAGACCAAGGTTGTTTATTTTTGGGGTTGTATTGATCCGCCGTGACGCGGACAAACATATTGAGGCCAAAAAGGTTTTGCCATGCAGTTTCTGTATTGACTTGCACCGCAAGGTAATGCTGAGTGTCTGAACCAACATGTAGCTTAGCTTCAAACTGATCTCGTTCAGCCAAGTATGTACTCACGCGTGACCAAAGAGCATCGAATTTATCAGCATTGAACGGACGGTTGACCCCACCCCACTCAATGGCTTCTTGTGTGCTAGGTTCTTTTACGATAAATCGATCGGCAGGTGAACGACCAGTTCGAGCGCCGGTTGTAATCAGTAATGCGCCGTTAGCGGCTAGATGGCCTTCATTTCGGTTGAGTGCCTGCTCGATTAAGTCAGCGGCGCTAAGGTCGCGATGTATTGTAGGCGATTGAGTAGCTGCGTTCATTGTCTATTCGTTCCTTGTTCATTCTTTATAAAAAAAATAAGAGGGCTGTTATTCATTATCCTAATTATGCCAGAAGTCGGCAGATAGTGGTATTTACAGAGCGTTAAGCAGAAAGTGTAATTTTATGACATTTAATAATCAGTATTCGTCAGGTGAATGTCACTTGGCGCGTCAGTTTTGCATTTAGGGTTGAATTTTTTCGGTGAAATCCATACCAAGTTGCTCAAGTTTTAATTGAGTAAAACGATAACGCGCACTGCAAAACTCACAATCCATCACGATTTCATTATCGAGCTGTAATAATTTAGACACTTCTTGAAAACCAATTTTTAACAGCGCTTGGCTTGTTCGCTGTTCGGAGCAGCTGCAATCAAATGAAATTTTTTCAGCCGGCGACAGGTTTACGTTGTGTTCGTGAAAGAGGCGATAAAGCAGAGTTTCATTGTCTATCGAAAGCAGCTCATCACGACTTGCTGTTGCCGCTAATGCGCTTATTTCTTGCCATGCATTATCCTCTTCAATCAAATTGGTAGGCGCTCTATCGTCTGATGAGGGCATTCGTTGAATTAAAAGACCGGCCGCTATGGTTGGAGAGGTGACTAACTTCATTACAGTTGGGAGTTGTTCAGATTGTTGAAAGTAATCTTCGAGGCAGGCACTTAATGATGATTTTTTTGCTTCAACAATTCCTTGGTACCTTTCTCCTTGGTCAGGCTCTATTGTGATAGCAAGATGACCTTGACCAATTAACTTATTGAGTGGTAGCAAAGGCTCATCGGGCTCATTTTTTTCGTTAGATTGTAAGCGTGCAACGGCACGAATACTGTGTTGAGTTAACTCGCCATGGCTGCTCTTAATTTGTGCTTCGCCCATTAGTAAATTGACAACACCATTGCCTCGGGCTTGCAAAGATAGCCGTGCTTGATGTTTTAAGTGAACGCCCATTAGCAGCGTTGATACTAGGCATTCGCCAAGTAATGCGTTAACAAAAGGTGGGTAGTCATGACCATTAAGCGACTCGACAAAACTGTTTTGCAGTTTAACAATAGCGCCACGAACTGGTTGGCCACTAAAATAAAATCGCTGTATGACATCAGTGTGCATTAAGATACCTGCTCGCTATTGATCGTGGGTCGATTAAAGTGACTTACTTATCGAGTTCGCTTTTATTCTTAAATCGATGAATTTGTCGCCGTTGTTTTTTGTTGGGTCTCGCAGCATGATCAGGCATTGCTAAATTAGCGATTTTTCTTTCGAGGCTACGTTGCTCTCGCAGCGCGATACTCGCAGCTGTTTCATCGAATAATTCAGCGGCCAGCGTTGCATTGCGTCGTTGGTCACTCAGCCCGATAACAACTATCGTTTTTTCATCCCAGCCTGCACGAACAGTAAGTTCTGCCCCTATTTCAACAAGCTTGCTGGTTTTTATACGCTGGCTATTATAGTGAATTTTACCGCCTTCTATGGCTTGCTTAGCTAAGCTTCGAGTCTTGAAAAATCGCGCTGCCCAAAGCCACTTGTCAATTCTTACGCCTGCATTATTTTTTTTTTCGGTCATCGCGTTGACACTCAATTATAACTTATCTTAATCACTAAGTTGGTTGTTGGGCAATATTTCTGACAGGCAATGAAGGCCTATAAAATTATCTGGTTGCTGCATCGTTTGAGCGGGACGTTGGCTGTCAGGATTTAATGGCATAATTAGCTGTCGAATGCCAAACGTAGCTGCGGACGCTAATACGCGTTCATTGTCGTCGACTAAAACGGTGGTGGCTGGATTAAAAGGATAAGCATCTGCAAGTGCAGGCCAAAAGTCAGGATTTTCTTTTGGCAAGTGAAAGTCATGTGAACAAAAATCTTTATCTACGTATTGTGTGATTTGAATCGCGTCATCTTTAATTGCTAAAGTGCGGCGATGGGCATTAGTTACTATAGCGGTTTGCACTGGCAGCGTGGTGAGCTGTTTAAGTAGATTTTTTGCATGAGGTAAGAAATCAATCATATGATTAATTTCTTTTTTTAACGTGATGATATCAATATCGAGTTGGTCTTCCCAATAATCAATGCAATAAAAATCCAATGAATGGTATTTCTGTTTAATTTTTTCCATTAACCAATGCTTTGCCTCGGCTTCGGTCCATCCTTTATGGTGAGCATAAAACGTAGGTAAGTGTTCCATCCAAAAATAGTTGTCATAGTGAAGATCCAATAAGGTTCCGTCCATGTCAAACAGAACGGTTTCAATCGTTTGCCAATCAATCATACCTTTACCTATCTAATATATGGTGCATTAAAAATTTAAAAAATGAGCCCTGGCCTTTCATTATACGCTAGAGAGAAGTCAGGCGTGATCAAAATAAACCTCTAAATAATGTAGCGGTTTAGTATAACCCTAGGGTCTTGCGTGAAGAGATTTTAAAAGGCAGCGCGTCCATGCGCAAAGGAGGGGGGGCGTCCTAAAAAACAGGTATACTGATCATGGCTTTTAAGCCGTTACACGAATCGTTGTCCAGACTGCTGGAGTCTTTTTGCTGGCGGGCACCAGGGGTCGATGAGCTTGCGCGTTTAATCGTGTAATAATATTTCTTAATGAGTGTTTCGTCAGTCGTTTTACACGCAGTTGAAAAATGCTCAGTGGCGCTAGCTTGGCCTTTTCAAGGGCAAAGTAGCGTACCGGCTGTGATTGGCCGCTGGCATCAAAATAAGCGGCCTTAACTAGTGCATGAACCCGATCTTTGGCATCACAGATCAAGGTGCTGTTATCTCGATGAACAATACAACTTTGGTCGAGTGAGTTAATCAGCTGATTAAA
>DDED01000087.1:3600-3758 GCA_002336035.1 Cellvibrionales bacterium UBA1963 | reverse complement strand
AAGCCGCAATTGGCTCTAGAAAAGATATAGAGACTTATTTGTTTTCTATAGCGCCGGCTAAAGAGACATTAGGCCGAGGTTGGCGAGGCGTATTATTGTCGTCAGCACTTAACAAAATTGTTGCGAGCTATCGCCAATCATAGTCATGAATTTTAATT
>DDED01000087.1:2857-3256 GCA_002336035.1 Cellvibrionales bacterium UBA1963 | reverse complement strand
ACACCGGGGCCACCCATGAAGGTTATTTGTAAAATTTACCGAAGTGAGCGTCAGCAAGGGGCCTACTTATTTACTAGCCTTGATCAAGGCCTAGATGCTGTGCCACCACTGCTCAAAACCAAATTACAGCCATTAGTTGAGAGCATGACTTTAGTGCTTAAGCCCGGTAGAAAGTTGGCCAATGCTGATATTGACAAGGTTTTATCATCACTGGCGGTATCTGGCTTTTACTTACAAATGCCTCCTGCCGATTATGCAAGAAAAAAAGCGTCTAGCGACGTGGAAATAATCCAACCTTCTGTAGGCGATTTTGAGCGTTAACTCTTTTTGGCAAAATAGAAATTTGGAGTCATTTTCTGTTACAGAATGGGAGAGCCTTTGCGATGGCTGTGGTAAGTG
>DDED01000087.1:0-2524 GCA_002336035.1 Cellvibrionales bacterium UBA1963 | reverse complement strand
TGGTAAGTGCTGCTTGCATAAACTAGAGGATCCGCACAGTGAAGAGCTGGTTTATACACGAGTGGCTTGCCAATTACTCGACACCTCATTGTGTCAGTGCAAAGATTATAATCGACGTCAATCAAAGGTAAAGGGTTGTTTGCAAGTTACTCCTTCCATGGCCAAAAGTGGCGATTACTTGCCTGATACCTGCGCTTACCGTTTAATTGCTCAAGGCACAGATCTGCCCGACTGGCACCCATTAAAGACGGGTGATCGTGTCTCAACCGTCAAGCAAGGGCACAGCGTTGCCGACCGCGTGCTAAGTGAAATTTATGTTCATCCTGACGGTCTCGATGAGCACATTATTAATTGGGTCAAGGCATGAGCACATCGACACGACTCTCGAAGACAATGTGGTTTTTTAAATGACAGGCTTTACCGCAAATATTGCAATATGGTTTATTTATAATATGGCGGCAATCCTGTTAATTGCTGTGATGTGGCAATGGCTAGATAATTTTTTCACGTCCATATGCCGTAATGTATTTATGGTGACTTTATTAATATTATTGCTGATTCCCAGTCCAGTGCCAGGAGTAGAATTATTTGCGCCGACCTGGCTGATTGTTATTTTTGAATGGGCGCTTGGGCACGGTGATGTGGCTTGGCAATCTGCCGAGCCAGTCATATATTTTTGGTTACTATCCTGCTTGGCTACATTGATCCATCATTATTTTAGGCGTCAGAGAAAAAATTAACGTAACCGCTGACAATAAATAGATTCCGTAGCGTGTATCAATAGCCTGTAGTTAGCCCTCTGTAATTTTTTATTGTGCGTAGGGGTAACGCCATAGCGGCGAACGGGACGGTTGTTGTATGAATTTTTTTATGTGTAAGGTTAATAACTGAGAAGCTATAAATATGAAGAAAACAAATAAATGGATGATGCTCTACTCTTTTTCATCGCTCATTTTTTGTATTGTCACGCTAGCGATCATACCGATACAAACGCATGCCAGCAACGAAAACGACTTTAGGGTATTGGTCGACGTTTCAGGCAGTATGAAAAAAAATGATGCCAATAATATGCGTCGACCAGCCATAGAGTTGTTGATTCGATTGGCCCCAGAAAATAGCTTAGTGGGCATTTGGACGTTTGGTCAGAACGTTGACATGCTGGTGCCACATCGTAGGGTGTCTAAAAATTGGCGCGATTTTTCGTCGACTCAAGTCGATAAGATTCATTCAACTGCGTTAAGAACAAATATTGGTCTGGCTTTAGAAATGGCCATGTCAGAATCTTTAGCTAGCAGTTATGAAGATAATTCTGATAATCAAAAAGTCATTGTTTTGTTAACGGATGGTGTCGTAGATGTTTCAGCTGACAGTAACATTAATGACGATGAGCGTATTAGAATCCTTGAAAAACTGCTGCCTCAAATGCAGGCTGCAGGTCTAATAATACACACCATTGCTTTATCATCCAATGCGGATAAAGATTTATTGCAACAATTATCGCTTGCGACGGATGGTGTCTATACCTTGGCAGAAGATGCAGATCAATTGGCATCAGTTTTTTTATCGGCTTTCGATCTTTCGTTTCCGGTTAATCGTATACCCATCAATGAAGAAGGTTTCTTAATTGATAAAGGTATTGATGAATTCACCTTGTTAATGATGCGCGGTGTTGAGCCATACAAATTACACCTTAAAACCCCATCAAATGTGTTGTTAAAAAAAGATACCGAGCAGTCGAATGTGAGTTGGTTTTCATCTCCAGCTTATGATTTGATTACCGTTTCAGAGCCTGAAGCAGGGTATTGGATTGTTAATGAGGGCTTAACAAACCAAACTAGAGTCTCTATTGTTAGTGATGTGGCGCTGAGGCTCAGTGATGTTGCAAATAATATTTATCCACGTTCAGCGATGACTATTGATGCACAATTGCAGGCACTCAATCACATTATTATTGATCAAAATCTCATTGATTTGATTGGAGTTGACTATCGCTTAATAACACCTAATGGCCATGTAATTAGCGATACTTTTTTGTTGCTCAATAAAGATAAAGCACATTATCAGGCGACGCTTAATGATTTATCGCAACGAGGTAGCTACGAGCTAGTTGTCACGGCTAAAGCTGATACATTCCAGCGCCAGCAGATTAAAAGATTTATCGTCCATGATTCTTTCATCGCTGATTTGTCAGTCGATGATGAGTCGCAAGCCGTTTCGTTGGATGTAAAAATAAAAGATCCCTATCTGATAGGGCAGCAGATAGACCTGACAGCCGCTATTCAAGTGGCGAACTCTGTTATTGTGGAACGGTCTCTGTCACAAAAAAACAATGGTAGTTGGGAGTTTACTTCTACACCGCTTAACGCGGGCGATTATTCATTGCACTTGCAGGCTAACGCAGAAGACCCATTGCTAACATTGAATGACTTTAAGCTGGCTAATATGCCTTTTTCTATTATAGAAGATCGACTAACAACAACCATTAGCGATCTCCCGCTACCAGAGACAGAGACAGAGGCAGAGG
>DDED01000008.1 GCA_002336035.1 Cellvibrionales bacterium UBA1963 | reverse complement strand
CCGCTGTCAGCATAGCCATCAAACGGATAAAAATAAGCGACGTGCCTACAACCGTGATCACGTTAACGATCGATGATTACATTTTGTTACAAATTAAAGTGTTAATGCGATAATTTTCAGACTTTTGGTCGTTACAGTAGACACAACACCCATCAATACAGGAATAGAACCATGAATTTAATTAGCCAACCCATTGCGGTTATGACTTTTACGCTGTTAGCGTCGACGATCACCCTTGCTCAACCGATAGACAGCCTCTCAGGCACACCCAATGAAACCGCCATAGAATCAATGCCAACCGCTGCCGAAGCCGCCAACTTAGCCGCTGAGGCAGCAACGGCCGCTACCGAGGCAGCCAATGCGGCCAAAGAAGCCGCTCTCGCAACGGAGTCAGGCACTGATGAGGCAAGAATAGCGGCTGAGGTTGCCCTTCGTGCGTCGATTGACGCCAATAAAGCGGCCCGAAATGCCGGCCAAGCTTCGCGAAAAGCGGTTAGCCCTGAAGCAAAAGATGCCTTACAAGGCAGTCGTAAAGAAGCACAGCAAGCGGCAAAAGCTGCCGGTATGGCAGCGAAAGAAGCCGCTATTGAGGCAGGCTTAACCCAGAGAGAAATACGGGCTGAGAGCCGAAACGCCGCCAAGTTTGCCGCTAAAGAGGTTCGGCAAGCCGCGCTTGCTGCAGCGGGCGTGAGTATTAACGCCAGCGCCGAAGCGGCGAAAGAGGCTAGTAAAATGGCCAAAGAAGCCAGTCGGGAGGCACTAAAAGCCGCGGCTAGTTCAGTGAGCAGAGAAGAGCTAAAAGCCATTAAAGATGCCGTTCGCGATGATCTTGTCGATGAAAATTTACGAGGCAAAGGAAAAGAACATTTTAGAGAAATAATGAAGGATTATAGAAAGGATGCGCGTCCACGGCCCAGTCAGCAAATGGAGTAAACGGGTTATTGACTTGAAAATATAACAATATAGATCCGTTTCAATTTCAAACATTCATTCTCTGTCCTCTTTAGCGGCTAATAGCATTAGCCGTTTTTTTTTGCTCCATACATACCACTCTTCTCATAAAATAAAAAATATTCTCAAATTTAGCTCTTCAGACTAACGGAATAATTAAATTTGTAACTAACATTCATCCAACGTATTATCTTAATCATTAAAAACCAACATTTAGATGTATCAAGATGAATAATAAATTGCTTTCAAAAATGCCAATATGCTTAATCATCTTAATAAGCTCAGTTAACACCCATGCCGAAAACTGGAGCCTGCTCGCTGAAATGTTAATGAGTAATGATGACGTGGTTAATTATGGCGACATATATGACACGGGCAATATAGAGTCTGAGTCTGACAGCGCGCTAAGCTACTTAGTTAATGCAGAGTACCGTTGGAATGATCAGTGGTTAACTTCGTTTGAGTTTTCTGATGAGCAATACCAAGACCAAAGTCAATTCGATAGCCATTATCACTCTGTATCACTGGATTGGTCACAAACTATTGGAGACTTCGATTTTTCTTTTTATGGTTCACGCATCGATATAGTACTTGAAAATACTGATCTGACGTTAGATATGGTGTCACCGAGTGTGTCTTATTTTTTTTCTAACGGTGTGTTCTTAAACTTAAGCCACACATTGTTAGAAAAGTCATTTAGTAACGCAGCGTTAAATGACTTAAGCGCTAAGAATAATGCCATGGGATTGTCTGCTTATTACTTTTTTAGTAACTCTTCGGCATTCGTCTCAATCACACACACTGACGCTAATGAAAACGCAAACGATGACAATTATGATTATGACCAAAAAACCACCAGCGTATCGTTGCAAAAATCATTTCCTTTTTCAGGTAAATCATCAAAAGTGAACCTTTCTTATGCTGTTCGTAAAAGAGTCTACACAGAAGTTAACGCGACCGACGAACAATATCGTTCGTTTGAAGATCGGACTAGAATTAAAATCTATTTTGATACTCGACTCAACACGCAGTGGGCTCTTCGACTGAGTTATGATTATAAAGATAGGGATAGCAGCCTAGCCGATTATACTTACGACAATAATTATTATAGCTTTCGAATACAATATAAACACTAACAGTGATTTAAATAAACCACAGTTGCAACGATCAAGGTATTAATTATGCTTCTCATTGTTGATGATAATAGCGAGATAAGAGAGTCGCTAACAGAATATCTTGAAAAAAACGGACTTAGTTGCGACACGGCTCAGGATGCTCTAGCCGCTAGAGATAAACTGACCAGTAACACTTATCAGCTCATCATATTAGACATTATGATGCCCGGTGAGGACGGTCTCAGCCTTTGCCGATATATTTATGAAAGCAGCCAAACGCCGGTGATTCTTTTAACCGCTAAAGATGAAGAAACAGATCGAATTATCGGACTGGAAGTGGGTGCCGATGATTACCTAAGCAAGCCCTTCAATCCTCGCGAGTTATTGGCTCGTATTAAAGCAATTTTACGCCGTGAAGTCATAACCACTGAAAGCATCCAGTCACAATTCATAGAACAAGTCGACAGCACTGCTAGCAACGGCATTCATTACTTATTTGGCGACTGGTCGCTTAGCGTTAATCAACAGCAATTGCGTCAAGGCCAACAAGCTCCTCAAGATTTAAGTACCGGTGAATTTAGACTGCTGATGGCTTTTATTGAGCACCCTAAACGCGTGCTATCGCGTGATGAACTGCTAGATCTTGTCAGCAATCGATCACTAGCCGCCTTTGATCGCAGCATTGACAATCAGATTAGCCGACTTCGTAAAAAGATTGAAACTGACCCCAAACACCCGACTTATATTAAAACCGTTTGGGGTGGAGGCTATACCTTTGGCTATAACGTCTCCAAAAAAGACCTCTAGGTAAAATCGCGATGTTAAAAAAGCTGCTGCCCAAAACTTTTCGAAGCCAAATCGTTTGGCTGCTCTTATTAAGTCTAATTATCGCACAAGCACTCAGCTTTTTTTTGATCATTGGCGAGAGAAGCTTAGTTAGCATGGATCAAAGAATTGATCAAAGCTTAAATGAGTTCTTTACTTTTGCAGACCTTGTTGATGCAACGCCAGATTATTTGCATCAGGACTTATTAATAACGATTAACGACCAACACCGATTTTTTCGCCTCAATGAAGATATACAATTATTAAAGTCTACCTTGCCCGTGACTCAAGGCAACCGTAGTAATGCGATCGCGCAACAACGGCTCATGGCTTACATAAAAAAAACAGACTTTCGTATTGGCGAAGCCATCATTATCATTACCGCGGTTACCGACGAGGATGTCTCTCAAGTAGAAAATAATTACGTAGATTTCATCAAACTTCGTGAGATGCAAACCATGAATCGTTGGCAGCAATGGATTAACCCAGAGCTCAGCTATGATCGCATCGATGCAGAAGCGCAGCTGGCTTCTGGACTTTGGCTCTACGGAAGCTTTAAAATTGAAAAACTTTCTACGGGCATTCAAATAAGATTACTTGGGCTCACTCTTTTTACAGTTATTATTGTCAGCCTTGTAGGCATTTTTATTAGCCTGAGAATGACCAGACCAATATCTGCACTGGCTGATGCGTCTGAAAAACTCGGCAAAGGTCAAGTCGTCGATAGACTTGATGAAATTGGCTCTGATGACATTCGTTATGCAACCGCTGCATTTAATACAATGAACACTCGCCTCATGATGTTGCTAGACAATCAAAAACAAATGCTTGGCGCTATAAGCCATGATCTTCGCTCACCGCTTACGTCTTTACGCTTAAGGCTTGAAAATCTTGATCACAGCCAAAGTAAAGATAAAATGATCAATACCGTCGAAGAAATGAATGGCATGATTAGCACAATATTGACATTTACTCGCCAGCAAGCCGATGAAAACAATGGTGAAGCGTCCGAGAAAGTTGCACTACAACCATTTTTTAAAGACCTCGCCGATGAATATATCGATACCAATAGAAACTGTCATTTAGATTACTGCGTAAATAACGTGAGTCATTTTGAATGCCGGCACATCAGCTTGAGGCGGGCACTAAGAAACATCATAGACAATGGGCTTCGTTTCGGTCAAAAGGTTTATATTAAAGTGCAATGCATCAATGACAAGCAACTGCATGTCACAATTCGTGATGATGGCCCAGGAATCCCCACGGAGTATCTCCAAGATGTACTCAGGCCTTTCTTTCGTCCAGATCAAGCTCGCGCTCAAAATGACGGAGGAATCGGAATGGGCCTAGCGATCAGTGAAACCATCGTGACGAGTCATGGAGGGAAGCTGCTGCTTCAAAATCATTCTGATGGTGGGCTTGAAGCTTGTATCATTTTACCGTTATAAGTCGCTGCAACCCACTTAATCGTCTCATCTATTTAATGGCGTACAATTTTAATAATGTAGCCTACGGGTTAATGAAATCTTAATCGCATCAAGGTTCCGATTCTGGATCACCTCGATCAACTACCCGCTTAAACGACTGAGGCATGACTGGGGTCTTTATTCGGTGTCAACGTTTACAGGCGAGCCCATCATTTATGTGCCAACAACTCTTACGGTGCGTCAGGACTGGCTCCTCACTGCTCATAGTAAAACTTCACCGCATGGACCTGTTTATTAGTCGACGATCACATAACACAGGGGTATCTTTTTAAGCCATGCCTCATAATTCTATGTGTGTGTTTTTCAGCTTGTCATAACGATTGAATCCGTTATTATAATTGGCATCAGCGCGACAACCATGACGCAAGAGACGCCTGGCTAACAGGCCTAAATAAAACCTTATCAGCATGTGAATTAAATGCATAGATTTTGTATAGCACCCATGATGGACTGGTCTGACAAACACTGCCGATATTTTTGGCGTTTGCTGACTAAACGATCTCGACTCTATACTGAAATGATTACCACGGGGGCGCTCATACATGGAGATGCAAATCGACACCTGTATTTCAACGCAGAGGAACACCCTATTGCCGTTCAGCTAGGCGGTAATGATGCCCATGACCTTGCCTATAGCGCAAAAATCTGTGCGGAATTTGGCTATGATGAGATTAACCTCAATGTTGGCTGCCCTAGTGACAGAGTAAAATCGGGGGCCTTTGGTGCGTGCTTAATGAATCAACCAAAAACGGTTGCTGAAGGCATTAAGGCCATGCGTAATGCCGTAGATCTGCCTGTGACTATTAAATGCAGGATTGGTGTAGACAATAATGACAGCTATGAAGCACTGCGAGATTTTGTTGGGCTCAATGCAGAATCCGGTTGTGATACCTTTATTATTCATGCACGCAAAGCTTGGTTATCCGGTTTAAGCCCAAAACAAAATCGGGAAGTGCCTCCGTTAGAATACCCACGAGTTTTTCGATTAAAGCAAGATTTTCCTAATTTGAACATCATACTTAATGGTGGTTTAAAAACCATGGATCAATGCAATCAGGCATTAAAGTACCTTGATGGCGTCATGGTTGGCCGTGAGGCTTATCAAAATCCCCTTATGCTGAACGAGGTTGATAATCTTATTTACAACGAGAAGGCATCTCCAGTCAATGATGCAATGTCAATTGCTGAGCTATATGCTGGTTACATTGAGGAGCAGTTAGCATTAGGTGTAAAGCTTAATCACATGACTCGGCATTTACTTGGTCTTTTTAATGGTCAACCAGGTGCCAGACAGTTTCGACGCCACTTAAGTGAACAGGCTTATAAAGAGCGTGCCGGCGTTGATACTTATCTAGAAGCACTAAATAAAATTAAATTCGTAAGATAAGGGTTGGTCAGCCAAACGCGTTATCATATAATTGGGTAACATTGCTTAGATATAAACTTTTCACCACACATCGTCATTAAGGCCAACCATTATGTTTAAAAAAATTGCTTCTTTATTAAGTAACATGACCTCAAAAGAAACAGATCAACCTGATACTGATAAATTATCCTTTCTGGCAGCAACGGCGTTAATGATTGAGTTAAGTCGTGCCGATAATTCGATCGATAAAGAAGAAATTCAAACGATCATAAGCATCGCTACTGAGACTTTTGGCCTGTCTGAGGATGAAGCAACCGATCTGCTCAATGAAGCTGAAGCAAAAAATGCGGAAGCCACTTCACTTTATGAGTTCACTGAGGTCATCAATGAAAATTTTGACAAAACGCAAAAATACAACTTGATAAAAAATATTTGGCGAGTGGCCTATGCAGACCAAAGCATTGATGCCCATGAAGATCATTTAGTGCGCAAAGTGGCAGATTTAATTTATGTCAGTCATGCAGACTTTATTAAAGCAAAACATGAGGCGGGCAATCCCTAACGGTGGATCGTTTCTAAGGACGAACACGTTCTAATGATTCAACCAAACCACCGAAACAAGCTCGATTATCTTCGGTTAGCTCCATCAACGCTTTGTGTGCAGCAATCACGACATCTTTTATATCATTCTCAGTACAATCGAGAATAGGCAAATCTTCAAAGTTTAACTCAATATCACCAAATTCATGCTGAATGTCAAACACCGAGGAGAAGCCCATACTGATAATTAAACGTTGAATATCTTCATTAAGACAAAATAAAACAGCTTGTTGCCCGCAGTACTTTTGCGTATAAACTGCAACTTTAGCTAAGACGCCAAGGGTTGTGCTGTCTAGATTAGTTGCAGTAACTAAGTCAACATACACGGATTTTATTCCGGACTGTTTTATCACGGCCTCACAGTAAGTCTCTAAGCTGACACACCAAGGGACTCTAACATCACCATCAAGTTTCAGCCAAAAACTATCTTTATCCTGCAAGCCAACAAAAACTTTACTGTAAGCCACCATAAGCTGCCTCAAATATTGTTAACGAAAATAATGACAAGTTAGCATACGTCAGCATAAATTTTATTTTCGATCGATAACGAGTAAAGCAATATCATCAGGATATTGCTTTGCCGTGTCTACGTTTAATTGATTAAAAATAGTTTCTTCATCTGTCTTTAATGCGACTGACTGCTCAAGCAGGTATTGTTCTTTATCTGCTAAGCTGGGTTGATCAATCACCTCTAAGATACCATCTGAAAACATCATGAATCTAAATTTATTAGGCAAATCGACAACAACTTCTTTATAACTCGTTTGTTCAAAAAGTCCAATAGGAGCGCCCTCTCCTTCTAAATAATGCGCTTGTCCATCGCTAATTAAAATAGGTAAAGGCAAAGCACCTGCCACCGAATAAGTCAGCTGATTTTTTTGAACGTCCAAAACACCATAGAATAGCGTTGCATGTTTACCTATGGCAGTGCCAAGTAATTCAGCATTTGCCTGAGCGAGAAAATCAGCCGGATGAAGAATACCTCCATCATGTAAACGATTATATTCACTGCGCATGCGAGCAGTTAAGTTCTTCATTAACACGGTAACAAATGCTGATGAAGCGCCATGACCCGAGACATCTGCCATGAAAAAAACAACGTGGTCATTCCCAACGGTCACATACTCAACAAAGTCACCGCTTAAGTAAACGGAGGGTATAATTTGATGCTTAAATATATAGGCTGATTTTTGCATGGGACTAACTGGCAGCATTTTCATTTGAATTTGCAGGCCCGCTTGCTGATCTTGCTCTAATACGGCAAGGTTCGCTATCAACTCTCGATTTGCTTGCTCAAGCTGATGTCGATATTGAAGGTTTTCACGTCTCAAGCTATAACGCTCCAAGCTTCTTTCGATTGCGTGTTCTAAGACTTCAAGATCAAGAATAGGCTTGATCAAGTAATCACTCGCTCCTAAGCGTAATGCTTCAACTGCATCACTCATCACACCAGCGCCTGAAATAACTATAATTGGCACATGCGGATAAGCATCGGCAATCACTTTCAAAACATTAATACCGTCGAGTTTCGGCATTCTTAGATCGCAAAGGACTAGCTCAGGCTTGTCGCTTGCCATCATCGCTAAGCCAGACTCGCCGTCAGCGGCCTCACACATAATATAACCACTGTCGCTAAGGTAGGAAGCGATCGAGTGACGAACATTCTCATCGTCGTCAATGACGAGTACTTTAACTAGACTTGAGCTACTGGGAATATCCACGGAATATCATCTTCAAAAGATTGATGAGGAGCCAAAATATGGCGAACTCTATGGTCATATTTAAACATTTATACTCTCCGAATGGGAGAATCAAAGTCGGCAAAAAGAACAGTTATATTCGGTAATAATAATCAATTAATTGATTATTGACGATAAAAACAAATAGAGAGCCAAGACTTGTGGCATGAACTTCAAAGTTGATTATTTAGCCTCGCCATGAGACCACTTAAAAGTCGTCGTCAAAGTCATCCGCTATATCGCCATTGGCTATCGCAGCAGCTCTGCGTTGTTGATAAATATCGCGAAGGAATCCGTAACGATCGCCAGAAACCATCTGCTCTGCATCAATAAGATCGGCTCGAATGTCAATAAGGTCAATCGCCCTCACGGTATTTCTTGTGGCGACATAATCAATTTTTTCTAATGGTGATAAATAGACATCAGGGGCAAAAGCAACAGCATCCCTGAGTGAGCGCCCTCCGAGCATGGGTAAAACCACATAAGGACCATCAGCGACGCCCCAAACAGCCAGTGTTTGCCCAAAGTCCTCTTTTTCAGATTGTATATTCCAACGCGAAGCAACATCAAAAAAACCTAAAACACCGACAGTTGAATTTACCAAAAGTCTGGCTGTTGATTTGCCGGCATTTGAGGGGTCAGCCTGCAAGAGACTATTCACACCATTTCTAATCTCACCAAGATTATAAAAAACATTGGTGATGCCCTGGTCAACAAAATCAGGCGTAGACCAACGATACACTTTTGCCGCAGGCTTAACTAACCACTTATCAAGGTATTCATTAAGGGCGAATACTTTTCGATTAACGCCCTCAAATGGGTCGCTTTCTGCTGCCTGAACATTGCCAAGGATAAGCAGATGAAACCCTATAACTATGGAAAAAGAACGAAGGAATAAAGACATAATGACGCCGCTGCAATTTAGTTAATAAAGGCATGATAATGCCAAGTTAATAAATAAATATCAACACATCTCACCAGAAAAAGCCAATGTATGTCGCCGTAATACACCGCCAGCAACATGGGCAATGGTTGAAAGGAAATAAAGCGACATACGCATTGGCAGGACCCAATACCTTCTTGACTTCAAGCCCGAAGAAGACTGATATCCCCCAGCGTCTAGGCCTCTATGCACAAAGCGTTATATCTTCTTGCTCTTGCTCTTGCTCTTGCTCTTGCGTTAACGAATCCTCAGCAAGCTGCACGTTAAGAGGATCACTCTGCGGGAATTGAACATCTGACACAGGTCTATCATCAGACTGACATATGCCCGTATCATTTTTCGGCAACGAAAATGATTTTTCCGATTGCTCAAGTAACCATTCATTTAAAGAGCTAAACACATCGCTTATAGCTGCAGGATGAATAAGCATAGAAAGGTGGTTGTATTGCTTTTTTGTTTCTGCAATATCCCCTAATACCAAAATCCTTGCATCATGAGTACCCAGCTCATTAATGAAAAATCTGATATCTTCTATATCGGCAAACACGGTATCGGCCTTAGCAGCGAAATGCAGCGTTGGCGGCACAGGATGCGCGGCAAGAGCGGAGCCATAATCAAAGTTATCCTCCGGATCAAGCCATTGGTTCTCGCTCATCCATTTCGCATAACAACGATACCAATCAGGACTTTCGTCAGATGAGCCAAGTTTTAACAACTTGGCAGGGAATGCTTGGTGCCAGTTGATCAACTTAGCCATCATTGGATGTGAAAATACTTTAGCAAAATGGCGCGCCCATCGATGAGAACTACGAAAACGTCTTCGTGACCCAAAAAAGATCATCCGACTGGCTGAGCGCTGGCTTTCGGGTAAACGCGCCCATGCAGCGGAGAGCAAAACGCCACCAAATCCATGAGCCACCCAAATTGTGGCTTTATTTGACACCGTACTGGCTGTGTCTTGGGCATCGGTATCGTTGTTATGTCGCTCAATAGTCCGTAATAACCGAGGAATTGCATCCGTAATTATTTGGTGCGTGGTTAATTCAGAAGCTCGGCCTGGAGCCCCTAAACTGCGACCGCGCCCACCTAAATCGGCAACAAAAACTTCGTAACCCAACGAGACCAAATAGCCAGCGAGGCCCTGGCCTGAATCACCATAAAAAATGCGACCGCATTCCGCTTCACCGTGCAACATAAAAACCCGCTCCGCAGGTTCTGCATTGTCCGCGGTGTTACTCGGTAAGAAATGTCGAAGATGCAACTGCTCGCCATTACTCATTGAAACCCATAAAGAGTCAGAAGTTGCTGGTTGAGGTCTCTCACTGTGATTCGAAAGCTCGTCTAATAAAAGGCTGTCATTGCCAGAGCAAGGCGGGGTAATATCCATGGTATCGAGGGCTAAAGTGAATTGCCCCTGAGGGTCTAAATAAGATGTTCCTTTTGAATCATCAAGCGACATATTTAGCCCGTCATTGGATATTTATTATGGTTTATCTTTTTCCATTCTTTCGAGGCGCGTTGAAGAGATACCGGTAAGGCAGTTTTTAACTGTTGTGCAAAAAGTGAAACTCTAAGCTCTTCTAACAACCAACGGAAATCGGATACAGCGCCGTCTGAAAAAATAGATTCTGGGTACTTGTATAGCAGATTTTTAAGCGGCCGCTCTAGATTTGATAAATTTTCACACAATTCAAGGTCTTTTTGAGCAGATCCGCCCAATTTATCGATGCGAATGCAAATACCTTTCATGTATCGGGGCATATGCTCCAATCGCAAGCAACCTGTTGAAAACAAAAAACCAGGGTAAATCAGACCCGTTAATTGCTGCTCGATATCCTGACACTGCAATGGAAAAGTATCTGTCAAACGCGCCATCTCGATATGGATATCCTGATAATAAGAAAGCGTCTCTAATAATACCGCCTCGAGAGCAATGGCCTTAGCAACCAACGTGGCTTTACCAACGGCGATGCAATCTTCAAACTGCGCCTGTTCGCAAGGTAATGAGCGGTCAAATTTATATAAACATGCATCATTAATTGCTGCTTTAATAATATCTTCAACCAATTGATCTCGATTTCCACATCGATAATAAGGCAAAATTATTCGTGAATCTTTAATTAAGTGCTTTTTTAAATAGCGAACCTTATCGGTCATTGCCAGCATTAAAAGTCGAGTAATTCCTGCTCTTGATGCCGACAACGCCTCCGCAGGTGAAGAAAGCAAATCCAAGCTAACAGATTCTTTATCGTCGATAAGTGCCGGAAATCCGCGCAACATCATCCCGTCTTGTTGATAATCATGACTGCTCGATAATGTGCCGAAATCCCATCGAGTCAACCCTTTACGCCGAAAAGAACGCCCCGCATAACGATCGATACTCTCATCCAACTGTTCACGACACTGCTCAACGATAAAAGGTAAATCGCGACCTTCTTGAACACACGCACCTTGCTTGTCATGAATTTCAAAACGCATTAAACAAAACCGATCTAAGCTCTTCTCTGCTCGCGCTCGCCACGCGATAGGATCTATGGATAGAGAATAAAAGATGCTGATTTGCTCAGCCAGAGCCTGAGTTAGCGAACAGTTTTCATCACGGTGTTCCTTGCGCTGCATTTTATCAAGTAAATTATCAACAACCGACGGAACCGGCACCAAATGTTTCCGCTGCGCTTTAGGTAACGCCTTAACTAAGTCAATGCATTTGTCACGAAGCATGCCAGGCACAAGCCAATCAAAAGGGTACGTAGGTAGGTAAGCTAAAGCCCCAAGAGGAATAATAACTGTAATCCCGTCCTTTTCATCACCAGGCTTAAAACAGTATTTTAAGGGTAATGATATACCAGCTACCTCTAAGCAATCTGGAAACTGGTGGATCGAGCTTTCAAATTCTGACTTTAACAAGACATCTTGGCGTTTCAAGTATAATTGCGACTGCTGTTTAGGCTTCGCAGTTAACCAAGTCTCTAAGGCGCGTCGACTATTAATTTTAGCTGGCAAGTTACGTTGGTAAAAATCAGATAAGGCAATATCGTCTACCAATAAATCACGCCGGCGTGTCTTTTCTTCTAAATGCTTTACCTCATGAATAAGCTCATCGTTATGACGCCAAAAATCGGCCAGGGCTAATAATTTAACTGTTGGCTGGAGCCGACTTTCGGCTAGAGCCTGTTGAATAAATATCTGCCTAGCAACAACAGAATCAATCAACTCATAAGGCACTAGTTGACGCGATAGTATTTTTAAACCAAGCAAGGAACCACTTCGATGTGCCATTACTTGGCCTCGCTCAGGGTCCCAACATGGCTCACTGTACTCGTATTTTATAAGTTGCGGGACAGCTTTAACCACCCATAAAGGATCAATCGATGCGAGTGTTCGCGCATACACTTTGCGTGTTTCAACAATTTCTGCCGACATAACCCATCGCGGTGCCGGCTTAAACTGTGACGAAGATGGGAATAAGAAGAATCGAAGGTTTCTAACACCTCGATACTCGCCCTTTTTTTCTTTACTGCCTATATTTGTCGCCAAACCAGTAAGTAAAGCGGTATGAATGGCTTCCACATCCTGTTTATCAAAGCATAGTTGATGGGCGTCATTGTCAATCTCATTAACCGACCATGTTCTATTTGCTTCAAGGGCCACTTTTTTTAAGGTCTGTTTCGCGACTAAAGGCTTAATCGCTAATAATAGCTGTCGGTGCAGATCACGCCATTCACGCATCTTAGGGTGCGATAAAAAATCTGTCTTGCACTGTTTACGTAATTGATTTTGTGTCGACGCGGCCACTTTAGCTTCGTAGTAATGCCATAAATTAATCCATGTTAAAAAATCTGACTTCGGATGCCAAAACCGTCGATGCTGGGCATCAGCAGCTTGACGCTTTTCACTCGGTAACTCTCGGGGGTCTTGAACGGCCAGAGCGCTAACAATAATGAGCACATCAGCCAGACTCTTCTGCGTCAAGGCCGCAACTATCATGCGGCCTAAACGAGGATCAATGGGTAAACGCGCAAGAATTAAACCCACTTGACTCAGCTGCCCTTTATTATTTAATGCGCCTAACTCTTCTAGTGTCTTAATGCCTGAACGGACTTGCCTTGAGTCTGGCTGCTCTAAAAAGGGAAATCGCTGTATTTCGCCCAATTTCAGAGATTTCATTTGCAAAACAACTGCCGCTAAATTCGTTCTTAATAATTCTGGCTCTGTGAATTCAGGCCGTTGATTAAAATCTGCCTCACTGTATAACCGGTAGCAGATGCCAGCGGCTATTCTGCCGCAACGGCCAGCCCGTTGATTGGCACTGGCCTGAGAAATAGCCTCTATAGGTAATCGCTGCAACTTACTGCGCGCGCTGTACCGGCTAACCCTAGCTGTCCCTGGATCAATAACAAAGCCAATGCCAGGAACCGTCACTGACGTCTCAGCGACATTTGTGGCAAGAATAACTCGTCTTTTAAGTGAGGGTTTTCGCGTAGAAAAAATACGCTGCTGTTCTTTTTGGCTCAGCCGAGAATACAACGGCAGCACGTCTAAGTTGGCCTGTTCTGATTTTAAAAACTGACTTAAATCACGAATCTCTCGTTCACCCGGTAAAAAAACAAGCACGTCACGAGAGCTGCTGCTCACTGCACCTCGCGCGTCTTTGTCAATCAAACTTAAGCAATCCTTAATCTGCTGATTTAAATCTCCAGACAAATCAGAATGATCATTTTTTATCGCCGAATCAGTGGTTGAGTTGTTATTAGAATCGACCTTGCCGACTGGGGTTGCTTTGATGCCAGGATCAACATAGTGAATATCCACTGGAAAGCTTCTGCCGGACACTTGAATAACTGGCGCTTGATTAAAGTGTTGAGAAAATCGCTCGACATCTATCGTTGCCGAAGTAATGATCAGCTTTAAATCTGGTCGTTTAGGAAGCAGGATTTTTAAATAACCAAGCAAAAAATCAATATTTAAACTTCGTTCGTGGGCCTCATCAATAATTAAAGTATCATATTCAAGTAACAATCGATCACGATTGATGGCAGCCAGCAAAATACCATCGGTCATGATTTTAATTCGCGTCGAGGCATTAAATTGGTCATTAAAACGAAATTGATAGCCAACGGCTGATCCTAACTCAACGCCCAACTCATCAGCAATTCTACCGGCAACCGTTCTTGCCGCTAAGCGCCTTGGCTGCGTATGACCAATTCGTCCAACCACACCACGACCGAGTTCGACACACAGTTTGGGTATTTGAGTTGTTTTACCAGAACCGGTTTCACCCGCAACAACAACAACCTGATGCTGTTTAATGGCATCAAGAATAGATGCCCTAGACTGTACCACCGGTAACTGTTGAGGATAGTCAATCTGTTGAAAAACAGACGATCTTTTTTCAACAGATGCCATTGACCGCCCTAACGCCAAGAAAAACTCTTCGCTGCTTAAAACAGTTTTATCGCTGGTGGTCGCTTTAAGATTTAACTTTTTCCATAGCGAGTTCAAGGAAGGACGATCTTGCAATAAGCACTTCTCTATCAGATCAAAAACTTCTTCTGGCCGAGTAATCAACCTTTGTGTATCAAACTTATCCATTAAAAATATCTTATGCTAAGCAAAATTCTATGCGGAACTATTCTCTTGATCTCGAAGTTCACGTCGAAGTATTTTGCCGACATTTGACTTTGGTAACTCATCAATGAACTCAACTTGGCTCGGCACTTTATACGGTGTTAATTGACTGCGGCAATAATCAACTATCACGTTCTCAGTTAGCGTCTCATCAGCCTTAACAATGAATACTTTCACTTTCTCACCAGTGCGCTCATCGACTACGCCAATAACAGCGCACTCAAGTACTGCGGGGTGGGTGCTGATCACTTCCTCTAATTCATTAGGATAAACGTTAAAGCCCGACACAATTATCATGTCTTTTTTGCGATCAACAATTTTGGGGAAGCCTTGCTCATCGACAAAGGCAATATCACCGGTTGCAAACCATCCATCATCACTCAACACCTCAGCGGTCTTTTCAGCTTGCTGCCAATAACCCTGCATGACTTGCGGACCTCGAACGCACAACTCGCCCTCTTCATTGCATGCCAAAATCTCACCTTCACTATTGATGATTCTTATTTCAGTCGAAGGAGCAACAACACCGATATAACCAAGCTTTCGGCCAGCATCATTCTTGCAACCCGTATTCAATGAAACCACTGGCGAGGTTTCTGTTAGGCCATAACCCTCATAGACCTTGCAGCCAGTCACCTCTTCCCAGCGGTTAGCCGCATCGGAGGTCAACGCCATGCCACCTGAAACAGTGACCGACAGCGAAGAGAAGTCAAGCGCCCTGAAATCTTTTCGTGCACACAGAGCAACGAACAACGTGTTTAATCCACAGAAGACCGACAACTTCCATGGCCTCATCGCTTTAATGGTTGAATCAAGATCACGGGGGTTAGGAATTAACAGGCAATGCTGACCCAATGAAATCATCTGTGCTGAAAGTGTGCAAGCATAAACATGGTAAAGCGGCAAAGGCATCACCACTGTGTTATCTGCATCTTGATCAGTAATTGAATCTATATCAGTGAAGTTATTAAACAGCACTTCCATCTGAGCCACGTTCGATAATAAATTTTTGTGGAGAAGAACAGCGCCCTTAGAGAGGCCCGTGGTGCCACCGGTATACTGTAAAAGAGCAATATCGTCGAGGCCAATCGATACTTGATCGAAATTAGCGCTCAGACCTTTCTTAATGCAGTGGCGTAAAGATTTAGCGTTTGGTATGTCAAATGATGGCACCATTTTTTTAACATAACGTGCAGCAAAGTTGATCGCCACGCGTGACACAAAACCGTGCAAGTCAGCAAGCTCAGTGATGACAACTTGATTAACCGGAGTACGAGGAATGACACGCTCTAATAAGTCCCCAGAATTCGCCAAGGCCACTAGAATTTTTGCACCAGAATCATTGAACTGATGCACCAGTTCACGCTCTGTGTACAAAGGGTTGGTATTAACCACAACCAAGCCCGCTTTTAATGCGCCAAAAAAAACGACTGGATACTGCACTAAATTGGGGAGCATTATCGCAATACGATCACCCTTAACTGCACGGGTATGATGCTGAAGATAGGATGCAAAGGCTGTCGCCAACCGATCTAAGTCGCGATAGGTTAAGCTAAAGCCTAAACTAGTGTAAGCTTTTTTATGGGGTATTCGTTCAGCGGAACGGGTTAATATTTCTGCTAAATGTTGGTTTTGAAGTGGCTCAATAGTGCTTGGAACAGAAACGCGTTGCTGAAGGGAATCAATGGCATCTTGAACATTCATATACAAGCCTTATAAGGTCATTATTATACGCGTTATAATTTCAAACTATAATCGTTAACAAAAGAGTTAGCTCGAAGCGCCTACTCAATGATACTGCCTAAATTGGTGACATTCTGCACCAAGGCTAAGTTGAGTGCAATTGTTAGTGTATGAAAAATTCCCGCCATTAAATCCTTTCAAGGCGAAGCGGCAAACCATCTTTAGGCATCGACATAGGGAGATATCGATATTTAGCCTCATACCCATCAGCCAAACGAATACGATAGTGACTCAAACAATGGTGTAAAAACGTTTTAAAAACATACTGCGCAAAATGCATGCCGATGCATTTATGCGCACCACCACCAAACGGATGAAACAAAAAAGGGTGCTGCTTATGTTCATTGCGTTCAAATCTCATTGGATCAAATCGTAATGGATCTGTCCACCACTCAGGCATGCGATGATTAAACGTGATGACGTTCATAATCATGGTATCAGCTGGCACTTCTATGCCAGAAAGTTCGCAATCACGAATACTTCGGCGGGGAAAAAGTGGCACCGAGGCATGCAGGCGCTGAGCTTCGTTAAAGACTAAGCCTGCACTTGGCATGCCAGCCACTGCCTCAAAGCTCAGATCGCTACGGCCTAAAGCAAGCGATTCTTCACGAATGTTATGCTGCCATTGGGGATGCCGACCTAATTCATAAAAAGCATTCACTAATGAGGCCGTCGTAGTGTCTTGGGCTGCAAATAATAACAGAACAAAATTTTCTGCAATGTCTTGATCAGAAAAAAGTTTGCCCTCATCATTTTTTTCTCGACAAAAGTGGGCCAAAATATCTTGGTCGTGATTTTGCCGCTTATGGTCGATCATAGAGCGGATAAAACGATCGATATCTTCCTTGGCCTTAATGCCTCTGTGGTATTTAAATCCGGGCAAGTCGATGGGAAAAATATAATCGAATGCCTCAACAAAACGTTCAAACGCATTCGTTAATTCATCGCCTTCTTGACCCTGCCCTTCAACCCCAGTAAAGACTCTGGCTGCAACTTCTAATAAGGTCTGCTTGACGTGTTTAATTAAGGTGAACTCTCCCATATTGGCCATAGCATGGACATTACGTGCACATATTTCATTAATAGCACCTGCGTACTCTCGCATCGCAGCAGTTTTGAATGCTGTTTGCATTAACCTTCTTTGAAAACGGTGCTCGGCAAAGTCTTTCATAATTAAACTGCCACCGATTAAATGACTAAAGCGCTCTAGACCTTTTTCTGAGGAAAAATTTTTCGTCGTGTCAAGGTGCAATGCTTGAGCATTGTCAGGGCCGAGCGCTAACAGTGTTCGCTCAGGTCCCATAGCAATGCGTGAAACCGCCCCATAGTCTCTATAATGCTGCTCACAAATGGCATGCGGATCTTGATAAAAAGACAAGGCGCGACCAAATAGTGGCCAACCATCGTTTCCCGCAATATGACCTAAATTCTGGTTAGTAGGCCGCGCCAAATAATCGTTATTATCGTTCATATTTTGTAATACCTTCTAACACTGAGAATGACTATGAGCGAAACACCTACACAAAACTCCATGCTGTCTAATATACCCTATGGAAGTATTGCCATAGGGCACACTGTGAGCGTAGAAAAAACAGTAAGTCAACGCGAGATTATTTTATTTGCTGCGTTATCGGGCGATCTAAACCCCATCCATCTTGACAGACACTACGCAGCCTCCACAGATTTTGGTCAACCGATTGCACACGGCATGCTGTGTGGCGCTTTTATTTCCGCAACGATTGCCACGCACCTTCCAGGTCCGGGCAGTATTTACCGAGGACAAACCATAAAATTCACTCAGCCAGTGTTTGCCTGCGACACATTGACAATCACGCTGACAGTGATCAATAAAAAGGATCGATTAAAGCTAGTCACGCTGGCATGTGTTGTTAGCAACCAAGATAATAATGTCGTTGCCAAAGGCGAAGCAAGCGTCATTGCAAGCGAAGAAAAGGTTGACATTGCAGCGTCTGAGTTGCCCACCATCACAATAAACTGACGTATTAAATCCTGCTCATATCGAACACTGAACCACCAACAACGGATAACTGAGGCAGCACCTTGTCGGCAAACAGCTCCAAACTTGGCCACGATAATTCAGGCGGCAAACCGCCCATTAATGGGTGCAATGCGATCGCGCCCCAATCACCTAAATCTGTCGCCATTTTAACGCATTCATCTGGCGTTAAAATAGCGTACATACCGGTTGCTCTGAGCGCGTCGGGGTCATTGGCAGCGCGGTAGTAATTGTTGTCCATTCCTGCCTGCTCAGCCCATTGACTGTAACAATTAGTTTCATGCATCGCGTACGGAGCAATGTCAGACCATGCCTTGTCAGGGTCGTCACTGACGTATAAAAAAAGAGGGCCTTGG
>DDED01000179.1 GCA_002336035.1 Cellvibrionales bacterium UBA1963 | reverse complement strand
CGATCGCGATAATACTCACCCATAGAGCAACCTGCAAACGGCGCTAAAAATTGCATGGCAGCTGGATCTGATGCTGTCGCAGCAACAACAATGGTATGATCCATGGCACCGTGCTCTTCGAGCTTACGAACAACCGCATTGACCGACGAAGCCTTTTGACCAATCGCGACATAAACGCATTTTATGCCTGTGCCTTTTTGATTAATAATTGCATCAACTGCAATAGCTGTTTTACCGACCTGACGATCACCGATAATCAACTCGCGTTGGCCTCGACCAATCGGGACCATGGCATCAATCGCCTTGAGCCCTATTTGTACGGGTTGGTCTACAGATTGACGAGCGATAACGCCGGGTGCAACTTTTTCAATTGCATCTGTTTGCTTCGCGTCAATGGCGCCTTTGCCGTCAATGGGATTTCCCAGCGCGTCAACTACGCGCCCTTGTAATTCTGGGCCAACAGGCACTTCAAGAATACGGCCTGTGCAACGGCACGACTGTCCCTCGGCAATACTTTTATAATCACCCAAGATAACAGCGCCGACTGAGTCTCGCTCAAGGTTCAGTGCCAAGCCATAGACACCTCCTTCAAACTCAATCATTTCACCGTACATTGCGTCGGCTAAGCCATGAATACGAATAATCCCGTCAGTAACGGACACCACAGTACCCTCGTTACGCGCATCACTAGATATATCTAGCTGATCAATTCGTTGTTTAATAATCTCGCTAATCTCAGATGGATTCAGCTGTTGCATTGTTTATGTCCTCAAACCTACAATTTATTTCTTAATAAATATGATTAACTTTCTTTCAATATTTTTTAGCACTAACTTATGATTAAGCAGACAGCGCTTCGGCTAATTTTGCAAGCCTGCCTTTTATTGACCCATCAATGACAATGTCACCAGCACGAATTACCACACCACCCAACAAGGTCTGATCAACATAAGTATTAACCGTGACGTCTCGTTGCAACTTTACAGTCAATGCTTCCGTTAATTTATTTTCGATCGATGCATCTAGCTCAAATGCAGAATTAATTGTCACCGCTATCGTCTTTTCTTGGTTAGCCTTAAGCTCAATAAATAGATCTGCAATAGATGGCAATAAGGCTAACCTCTTATTATCAGCCAATAATTGTAAAAAATTATTCATCGGCGCATCGACTTCCTCGCCTAAAACAGTTAATAAGCCGACAACCTGCTCTGTTGGTTTTGCTGACGCAGAACCTACAAGTAGGGCAATTTTTGGCTCTCGAGCAATCAACGCAAGGTGAGCCAGTTGATCGGCCCATAATTGCACTGACTTCTTTTCCGTTGCGGCTTGCAGTGCTGCGCGTGCGTATGGCCTGGCCAATGTTCTGAGTTCAGCCATTATAAATTAGCCGCCAATTGATCAACAATATCTCGATGAACAGATTCATCAACTGAAGCCTGTAGAATTTTCTCCGCACCAACCAATGCTAATGAAGCAACTTGCGTGCGTAGCTTTTCTTTAGCTCGCTCCACTTCTTGCTCAATATCAGATTGGGCAGCATCCTTCAATCGCTGACCTTCAGTTAATGCCTGATCTTTAGCTTCGTCAACAATCTGAGAGGCTCGTTTGTTCGCCTGATCAAGAATTTGAGCAGCTTGAGCTTTAGCCTCTACCAACTGCTCTTCGACTTTTTGCTGTGCAAGTTCTAAATTTTGATTGGCTTTTTCAGCTGCGTTAAGGCCATCAGAAATCTGTTTTTGACGCTCATGCATGGCTGCAATAATAGGCGGCCAAACATAGGTTTTACAAAACCAAACAAATATCGCGAAACTGATTAGCTGCGCAAACAAAGTGAGATTAATATTCACTGTATTACCCTTTTAAATTTATGAACAGCCGAAAGGTCTAAAAAAAACCTTTCATTAAACCCTTTAATATATCGGCTGTATGGTTTGTTTTTTTGTCTTTGACAAAAAAATTAGCCGGCAAATATAATATAAAAACCAATACCGACTGCAATCATTGGTACCGCATCAACCAGACCAACAGTGATAAAAAACTGTGTGCGAAGAAGTGGTACAAGTTCAGGCTGACGAGCCGCACCTTCAATAAATTTACTTCCTAAAACACCTACACCAATAGCTGCGCCAATTGCGGCCAAACCCATGATAAGTGCACCCGCTAATGTGATAATTGCTGCTTCCATTATTTTCTCCGATCAAAAAATTAAATGTTTAATTGCTTAATAAATTACTCTTTTTGCCTCTACTAACCCATTTATACTAGTGATGGTCATAAGCCATCGCTAAATAAACAACGGTTAAAATACAAAAAATAAACGCCTGCAAAGTAATTACCAGTATGTGGAAAATCGCCCAAGGTACTGACAATGTCCATTGTAAATAGAAAGGGAGCAAGCTGATAATGATAAACACCATTTCACCTGCATACATATTGCCAAACAACCGCAAGGCTAACGAAATAGGCTTTGCGATTAAGCCGACGACTTCCAGAAATAAATTAAACGGTAAGGCCCACTTAGGCAGTGGTTGAAAAGCCAATTCAGCAGCAAACCCACCCAGACCTTTTTGTTTAATGCTGTAATAAAGGATGAGTATAAAAACACCCAGTGACATACCAAGAGTAGCATTGACATCGGTTGATGGAACAACCCGCATATAATGGACGCCCATTTGTTGAGCCAGCCATGGAATCCAATCAACGGGCACGAGATCCATCAAGTTTTGTAAAAATATCCAAACAAAAATGGTCAAGCCCAGCGGGGCTATCATAGCGTTAGTATGGTGAAAAATTCCTTTCACATTCTCATCAATAAAATCAACGATCATCTCAACAAAATTTTGGAATCCAGTGGGCACGCCACTCGTAACATTTTTTGCAACACGCCCAAACGACCAGCAAAAAATAACGCCCAATATAATCGACCAAAACATGGTATCTACGTGCACAGCCATAAAGCCCATATCCGCAGCTTCTTGCGCCGAATGCGCCATTGTCCACTGGTCAGCTAATAGTAATTCTTGGTGGCCATCAGCACTATGTCGCTGATACCCTTCAGGTAACTTACCAAAAGTCAGATTGGTTAAATGGTGAGAAATGTATTCTTGTGTTGTAAGTGTATTGCCGGCCATTCTACGTAAGCGTCTCTTGTGTGACTGTTGATGGCATGTCATCAACTGAAAAATTCTTTTGTTGTTACTCTCTGTTTTTTAAATAGTAGGTGTTGCTTATGACTCCCACCACACTTATCACTGTGTAAGTAATAATGAGTTTTGCTTTGTCTATGTTATCACCACCGTATTTAAAAACAGCAATGATTAATAATCCTGATAGTAATAGTTTGCTCGTATTAGCCCACTGAACATCAGAAAGAATCTTGTTAGCAGCAAGCTCACCTTTTGGCCCCTCCGGCTCAAACGAAAACTGGTTGGCTCGCCAATGAAAATAAAACGATGCTACTGCAGCAATCAGTCCGCCTAATATTACGGCCTTAAAGCAAACCCAAAAGCCTTCTTGTTGCCAACTCCACAATACTGCCATAAGTACCGTTGTCGTAATCTGAAACAATAACGGTTTAAATTGTGGCGATTGATTAAGCGTTTCAATATTACCCATTACAGTTACATAAACCTTGGGCATAACGATGATCGCTTGTTACTGCGCGCGTTGCTAGCCAGGCCATAACACTTAACCCTTTTACGCTATTTTGATAATGAATCTCAACAATGAAGCGGCGCGAATTATAAGAAATCACGCCTAAGTTAGCAACTAACTAACTCTACTTTTGTCGGAATTTGGTCTTTTTTCTTGTTTGATCAAAAAACAAACAAAACAAAACTTAACTCATTTTTTTCCGTTTTATTTTATGTGGTCTAAAATACCATCTAGTTCATCTAGGCTGTGGTATTTGATCGTTAATTTACCGGAGCCTTTACTGTTATGGCTCAAACTGACCGGGAGGCCAAGCTGTTCCGCTAAATGATTTTCTAACGCAACAGTGTTCGGGTCTTTCGATGGGTCGTCAACCATGGTCGCTGGATCGTTAAAATGTTTAACCAGTCGTTCGGTTTGCCTAACCGTTAAGCGTCGGTTGACCACCTCGGTTGCAGCGGCTAATTGCTGGTCGCCGGCCAAGCCGAGCAACGCCCGCGCGTGCCCCATTTCTATATCGCCGTGCTCTAAAAGTCGCTTAACATCATCAACTAAATTCATTAATCTCAACATGTTTGACACAGCTGTTCGTGATTTACCAACAATATCAGCAACTTGCTGGTGCGTCAGATCAAATTCTTGATTTAATCGAGCCAAGGCATACGTTTCTTCCATTGGGTTTAGGTCTTCTCGTTGTAAATTTTCAACCAGCGCCATCGCCATTGCAGCTTCGTCTTCGACATCTTTTATGACGGCAGGAACCGTCATTAATCCGGCCAGTTGAGCGGCTCGCCAGCGTCGCTCGCCTGCAATAATCTCATAACTTGGGTCATGCAAATGATTGACCTTAATGGCTCGAAGAATAATTGGTTGCATAACGCCCTGACTTCGAATAGATGCGGCTAAATCCTCTAAAGAGGCCTGATCAATGTCTCTTCGTGGCTGGTACTTGCCTCGCTGACAAAGCTCAACAGGAACATCAAGCAACACCCCTGTTTTCATCAAAGGTGGCGATGTTGTTTGATACTGTGCCTGATCGTTATTTAGGTTGACCGGTTGTACCGCGGAAACAATACTGCTGCCTAACAAAGCGTCCAAACCTTTACCTAAACCCTTTTTCTTTGTTTTCATTTGCTTTCCCGTACGGTGCTTATGTTATTGATGTGATTGTGATTGTTTGCGCAACATCTCAGCAGCCAACTCTAAATACGCCAACGCACCTTTGGATTGTGGGTCATAAGACAGCACTGGTTCTCCGTGGCTCGGGGCTTCTGCTAATCGAACATTTCTTGGGATAACTGTTTTATACACTCGCTCTCCAAAGTGTTGCGTTAACTGAGCTGACACGTCATTTGTCAGGCTATTTCTGGGGTCATACATCGTGCGCAATAAGCCCTCAATTCTAATGGACGGGTTAATGCTGTCCGCAACCCGAGCGATGGTGTTCATGAGCGCCGATAAGCCTTCTAAAGCATAATATTCGCATTGAATCGGAATGATGACACTCTCTGCAGCGGTCATGGCATTTATCGTCAACATATTTAGCGACGGGGGACAATCTATTAAAATAAAGTCGTATTCATTATCCAGCGTAACCAAACCGCGTTTTAAAATAAATTCCTTTTCATCAACACTCAGTAACTGAACTTCAGCCGCGGTTAAGTCAGCGTTGCTGGGCAAAACATCGAAGCCGCCTGCTTCACTGTGCCGTTTTATGTCATCAACCGACGCGGCGCCCATTAAAAAATCGTACAGGGTAAGTGGGCATTCATTTTTTTCAATCCCACACCCGGTCGTAGCATTGCCCTGAGGATCTAAATCAACCAACAACACGCGCCGCCGTGCGGAAGCCAACGAAGCCGCCAAATTTACCGTTGTCGTGGTCTTACCCACGCCGCCTTTTTGATTGGTAATTGCAACTATTTTCGCCAATAGAGTGTCTCATTTAATTGGGTTAGACAAGCAAATCTCATCTAAAAAGTTTGAACCGCTACGGTTTTCAACCATGCCTCGTAGCGTTGTTTCGTGTTGTTTTTTAACCTTTGTGTTTAATTATTAATAAGTATCGCTCTGCAATTAAATCAGGAACGCAAAGTGGCACCGATTCTTCTAGGCAGTATTTGTCTGCTAATCGACCAATTTCATCTGAAGGATACACGCCTTTCATTGCTAACCACACCCCCTCATTATCAATTAAGTGGTCCGTTTGTGACAGCATTTTATCCAACGATGAAAAAGCTCTTGAACTGATTGACGTGAAACGTGTGCCTGAAAAGTGTTCGACTCGGGAGTGAACAGCAGAGACGTTAGTGAGCGCCAGCTTTCTTTTGGCCTCTTTTATAAAAGCAATCCTTTTTTGGCTGCTGTCTAATAACGTGAAGTTCTTGTGGGGGTTTATAATGGCTAACGGAATACCTGGAAAGCCCGCACCGGTGCCAACATCAAGAATATCACTGCCTTTGAGGTACGGCGATACCGTCAGGCTGTCAAGTAAATGCTTGGTTATCATCTCGCCCGCATCAGTTATAGCGGTTAGGTTATGCGTTTTATTCCATTTAGCAATAAGCTGAATAAACTCAATAAGTCGGTTTTGTTCTGACGTATTAAGGGCGTAGCCTATTTGCGCCGCTCCGTTAACCAGTTTGTCTGTGAGCGTAATATCAACGATAACACAGGCCCCTCGCTAGGCCGACTTAAATTGTTTGCTGCTCGAGCGATCAATTGAATCCACGTGACCTAGCTTTTTTAGATGCACTAACAACAAAGAAATAGCCGCTGGCGTCACGCCGGGAATACGACTAGCGCGACCTAAGTTTTCAGGTTTTACTTCTAAGAGTTTCTGTTTGACCTCATTACTCAAACCTGAAATACCTTGAACGTTAAAATTCTCCGGTATACGGATACTTTCATGGCGCTGCAACTTCTCTATATCGTTTTGTTGCCGCTCAATGTATCCCGCGTACTTCGCGCTGATCTCTATTTGTTCTTGGGCCTGTGCGTGGCCTAAATCAAAGCCAGTGGTTTGGTAAATGTCGTTGAGTGACACTTCGGGGCGTTTCAATAAATCTGAAAAACTGTATTCTCTGCTTAACGGCTTTGACAGCTTTTTATTTAATTGCTGCGCTTCGTTTGAGTCTGGCTGCACCCAGGTCGTATTCAACCGGTGATTTTCTTTCTCAATAATGGCTTGTTTTTGGTTAAATTCTTGCCAGCGAAAATCACTAATTAATCCTAATTGGCGACCCGTTTCGGTTAGGCGCGTGTCGGCATTGTCTTCTCTCAACGTTAACCGATACTCGGCGCGGCTCGTAAACATGCGGTAAGGCTCTTGAGTGCCTAACGTGATTAAATCATCGATCATGACGCCTATGTATGCCGACTCTCTTCCCGGCGACCAGCTCTCCTTTTGTTGGCAGCTTCTTGCTGCATTGGTTCCAGCAATAAGCCCTTGAGCAGCGGCCTCTTCATAGCCTGTTGTGCCGTTAATTTGACCACAAAAGAACAGGCCATCTATCAAATGAGATTCTAAGCTTGGTTTTAAATCCCTCGGATCAAAGTAATCGTATTCAATCGCGTAGCCTGCCCGTGTCATTTGCGCGGACTCAAATCCTTTGATACTTCTCACTAAGCGCATTTGAATGTCAAACGGCAAGCTCGTTGATATGCCATTTGGGTAGAGCTCGTGCGTGTGAAGGCCTTCTGGCTCAATGAATATTTGGTGAGATTTTTTTTCCGCAAATCGGTGAATTTTATCTTCCACCGAGGGGCAGTAACGCGGCCCCGTACCCTCTATTTTGCCGGTGTAAAGCGGTGATCTAGCAAGCCCTTCCTGTATAATTTCATGCGTTTTTTCATTGGTATGCGTTATAAAACAGCTGATTTGTTGAGGGTGGTCGCTTACTTTCCCTAAAAACGACATGACCGGTAGTGGGGTATCACCTTTCTGTTCCTGAAGGCCTGAAAAATCAACCGTTCTGGCATCAATTCGCGGAGGTGTGCCCGTTTTTAACCTTGCAACTCTGAAAGGAAGCTCCCGTAATCGATTTGCGAGTGTTGTTGACGGAGGGTCGCCAGCACGTCCACCGGCGTGACTGTCTAAGCCTATGTGAATCTTTCCACCCAAAAACGTTCCTGCCGAAAGCACCGTGTTTTCAGCAAAAAACTCCACGCCTATGTTTGTTTTTACACCCACAATGCGTGGTTTTTGACCCGTTTCGTCTAACATCACGTCATCAACGGACGCTTGGAAAATACTTAAATTCGGTTGATTTTCGAGCTGCTCTCGAATAGCGGCCTTGTACAAAACCCTATCAGCTTGCGCACGTGTCGCTCTAACTGCGGGGCCTTTTCGTGCGTTCAAAATACGAAATTGGATGCCTGCTTTATCGGCTGCCATTGCCATTGCACCGCCAAGAGCGTCAATTTCTCGGACAAGATGGCTTTTACCAATCCCGCCAATAGCGGGATTGCAAGACATCTGACCCAATGTCTCAATGTTGTGAGTTAACAAAAGAACGGAACAGCCCATTCGGGCACCCGCTAACGCAGCTTCAGTGCCTGCATGACCGCCACCAATAACAATGATGTCGAAGGAGTCTGGGTATTTCATAGCAGTTTCGTTCTATGGGTTAAGGATCGGCAATATAACACTATTTTCGCACAGGTCTACCCCTGTTTTGCTGACGTGTTTTTATTCTTTGTAATGTATTTATCTTGTATATATATAAATAGATAGTTTATTAATATAGTAATAATAAGGGTCGCCAGAATCTGTTGAAAAGTCAGTTTTTTCCTTTATTTTCATTGGCTTGTAGATGGTTAAACCCTGTTAAGAAAAGGGGGGTTTCTTGCTCTTTACCTGAGCATAACAATATTCAACTATTGCAAGAAAAGTAGCAACTTGCTTTCTATACGCAAAAGCCTTTGTTTATTCACAACTTACTTTTTTTATTACAAATTCCATAGAAGCGAATATAATCAAATCGGCTCTTATTTGCCGATACAAAAGCTGGAAAATATTTCGCCTAATAGGGCATCAGATGTAATAGCACCGGTAATTTTGCCAAGATTGTCTTGAGCATGCCGTAAGTCTTCAGCTAATAATTCGTACGCTGACGTTGTTTTAAATTGATGGCTGCCTCTTTCAATACATTGCTTAGCGTCATGCAAGCTTGTCACATGGCGATGCCTAGCAACAAAATCGCTTTCTCCGGTCCCTTTTTCAAGGGATTCAGCCAAAGCAACTTCTAAATGTTGAATGCCCTGCTCAGATTTAATCGAAAGATTAATTTCGATCAAATCTGTTTTTTGAATAACAGACGGTTCTTTGTCAATTAAATCAATTTTGTTATTAACCAATATAAAAGTACTGCTCGAATGTGGCTTGATATGAAAAACAGCCAGTTTTTTTTCAATATCTTTTTTTACATTGATTTCTTTATTATTTGCGGAGGCATCTTGAAGGTATAAAATAATATCAGCGGTGTCGATATGCGCAGCTGCTTTTTTAATCCCTTCTTGTTCAATTTCATCAGAGGAAGAGCGAAGGCCGGCAGTGTCTATAAACTTTATCGATCGACCCTTAAGAATTATTTCTTGCCTTAGTACGTCTCGCGTTGTTCCTGCCGTTGAGGTGACGATAGCCACGTCCTCAGCGGCAAGGTAATTCAGCAAGCTGGATTTTCCAACATTGGGCGATCCAACAATAACAGCAGATGCTCCGTCTTTTATTGAGCAACCCCGTTCAGCTTGATTAATAACATCTGAGATTGATTTAAGTATGAAAGAAATTTGTTGTTCAATGAACTGTTGAGAGGCAACATCGATTTCTTCATCAGGGAAGTCAATACCGGCCTCTACAAAAACTCTTACGTCAGTAACGTTTTTAATCAACGTATTTATTTTATTCGAGAAGGTTCCTCGTAACGAACGAAGAGCAGATCTGGCTGCATAGTCAGATTGACTATCGATTAAGTCAGCAATCGCTTCAGCCTGCAGTAAATCAATTTTATTGTTTAAAAAGGCACGCTCAGAAAACTCACCTGGCTTTGCAGCTCTTGCTCCTAAGCTAACAATTAATGCCAATAATTGATTTAAAACAATGTTTGAACCATGCCCTTGAAACTCAACAACATCTTCTCCGGTAAAAGAATGAGGTGCAGGAAAAAAAATCACTATTCCCTGATCAACGACACCGTCTTTATCGAAGAAACTAGCAAAACAAGCTTCTCTTGGTCTGAGGGATGCCGTGCAGATGTCATTGGCAATACGCAAGGCCAATGGGCCACTAACGCGAATAACGCCAATTCCCCCTTTGCCAGATGCGGTTGCTACAGCAGCTATTGTGTCTGTGTTCATGAACTATGCAGCTTGTTCGATCTGTCGCGTAATGTACCACTGCTGTGTGATTGAAAGGATATTGTTAGACACCCAATATACAACCAGACCCGCAGGGAAAAACACAAAGAAAAAAGTGAAAACAACGGGCATCCACTGCATGATTTTCGCTTGCATTGGGTCTGGAGGAGGAGGGTTCATTTTTTGTTGCAAAAACATGGTGATCCCCATAATTAATGGCAACACAAAATAAGGATCCATCACCGATAGATCGGTTATCCAGCCAATAAAGGGCGCATGGCGTAACTCCACACTTTCCATTAACGCCCAATACAAAGCAATAAAGACAGGCATTTGAACGAGAATCGGCAAGCAACCACCCAGAGGGTTAATCTTTTCCTTTTGATAAAGCTCCATCATTGCTTTTGATTGCGCCTGCTTATCATCAGCATGACGTTCACGTAGATCTAGCAGCTTCGGCTGAACTCTGCGCATGTTAGCCATTGACCGATAACTAGACGCCGACAGCTTAAAGAACAGCGCTTTGATAACGACAGTGAGCATGATAATTGCTGCTCCCCAGTTACCAAAACCAGAGAACACATTATAAACTTCACCAAACACATGAGCTTCTCCAGTGGCAAAAAAATACAACAGCGTGTAGAGAGGTTGTGCAATCCACCATAACCAACCGTAATCTACTGTAAGGTCTAAGTTAGGAGCGATTTCTTTCAGTCTGTACTGATATTTTGGCCCCGCATAAAATTGCGCTCCGATTGTTTCTGTTTGATTTTTTTCTACAACAAACGACGTTAAAAAACCAATGACATTTAATCCCGATTTGGTTTCTTTAGTATAAAAATTAAAGTTCTCTTCTTGGTTTGGAACCCAAGCACTTACAAAGTAATGCTGGATCATGGCAACCCAACCACCGGTATGTTCGAACCGTGTTTTTTTATTTTTTATGTCTTTAAAACTTATTTTTTTATAGGGATCATCACTCGTTGATGTTGCTGCGCCAAGGTAAGATTGCATGCCAAACCCTCCGCTATCTGCCCCTGGGTCGGCACTATCATCGCGACTTATCTGAGAATAATACGTTGATGTCCACTGGCCGCTTGATTGGTTGTCGACAATATAGTCCACATCGATTAAGTAGTCATTGTGCTTAAAGGTATATCTTTTCGTTAAATAAACACCGCTCGCATCGTTAAAATAGAGGTCAACAATGAGATCGTTTTTACCCTGCATTTTGTATTCTGATGCCGATGAGGTAAACCGTGCGAACGCTGATTTGACCTCCGTGCCGCTGGGCCCTATCAAGCCTGATTGGGCTGTGTAAATTCTTTGTCTGCTTTTTTCTAATAAGAGTAAAGGCTCAGAACCAGCTTCTTGTCTCGCTAAATGCTTTAATAAAGCAACTTCTATTATATCGCCACCCAAAGAGTCAATTGTCACTTTGAGCGTGTCTGTTTCTACGGTTATATTTCTTGCTGATGTATACGCTTTATTTGAGATGGCTGGAGGTTCATGGTTCTTGACGATGGAAATTTCAGACGGCATGTTTTCGTCGCCAGTCGTGTTTAGGCTTTCAGCGTCCTGTAGGTCAGCCATTGGATCCAGCAAAAGGGACGGCTCATTGTTTTGATATTGGCTCTCTGCCAGCTTTTTTTCATAGTCCGACGAAAAGCCTACCCATTGTTTTAATAGAATTAAAATCAGCCCACCAATGGCTGCAAAAAGCAGTAGACGCGGTAAATTTTGACTAATATTCATGTTAAAAAACACACCTTGTTATCGGTTAAATTCTTCATCGAGCTCGTCTAGGCCGCCTTCATGACCGGGGTGACATTTAGACAAGCGTTTAAGGGTTAAATAAGCTCCCTTTAACAACCCATATTTTTCCATTGCTGATATTGAATAATTTGAGCAGCTTGGATAAAACCTACATCGCGGCCCCAACAGTGGGCTTATTATTAACTGGTACAATCGCAATAGCTGTACCGTCAGTTTTGTGACTATATTCACTGCTGTTTCCTCATAAGCTTTAGCCATTGCTTCTTTAGCTCTTTATTTAGCGCTTCTTTGTCGAGTGCGCGTGCATTTGATTTAACCAGCACGATGGTATCAAAAAACACTCCTTGTTCTTCTCCGCCGTCTAAATTTGTTTCCCTTTGTTTATCAACCGAACTTTCTGCGATCTTCATTTGAAGGAGACGAAAGCTCTCACGCACCGCTCTTTTTATTTTATTTCGATTAACCGCAAGGGGTATATGCTTCTTGGCAACGATCAAGCCAAGTCTAGAATGGTTGTGTTGATTCTCTTTGGATAAGAATGTGAAGTGGTTGCCCCCTTGTTTGACATCAATATTATCAAAGACTGCTTGATAATGAGTAGGGCTTAATAACCGGTGGCTTTTCTTGAAGGTTAGACGGCCGGTTTTTAATGACGTTGTACTTAGCATTGAGTCGTTAAAGGTTGTAAACAACGTTCAGTCACCGAGCATAATTGCGTGTTTGTTGTCACACTAAAGCTCGGACTGTATTACGCGCTTAAAACTTTTCTACCTTTTGCTCGACGACGATTAATCAATTGGCGCCCGCTCTTTGTTGCCATTCGACTTCTAAAACCATGCGTGCGTTTGCGTTTTAGGGTGCTTGGTTGAAAGGTTCTTTTCATTTCAGTTACCGTTAAGGACAATAAGTTAAATCAACGCGACGTGGTTTCATCTGTTGACGGGCGCAGAATTTTACGCGCAAAGTCGTTCTTTATCAATCCCCTGCGTTAAGTATTTACTCAAAATGTTGATTTTTTGGTAACGCGGCAACGTTTTGTCTCAAATGTTTTGATGGGCCCTTAGGCGGTAGTGGCTGCACACCGACCCAAACGGCCGCTTGGCATGTTTCACACACAAGATATCCACAGGTTTTCAATATGTTAATAACTGCCAGCCAAAAATATTAACTAAGTTTTATAATCCACAGAGTTTATTTATATCTTGTTGTATTTTATCGTTATTATCACAATGTTGGCTTGTGTTGTCGAGAATTTTTTATTTATTATCTGTGGATAGTTCTTACGTTAAGGTCTATAATACGTTTTTTTTGCCGTTGCTGGTTGCTGTTTCACCGCGCGTTTGCATTTGTTTAGGAGTTGTTGTTTTGCCCTCTTTGTCTTGCCGCCATATTTGGGATCGTTGCGTCGATTACTTAGAAGATGAACTCTCATCGCAACAATTTAACACTTGGATTCGACCTCTTCAGCTCGAAAACACGGACAACCACATTCACCTTTTGGCCCCTAATCGGTTTATTCGCGACTGGGTCTCCGATAAATTCATGGCTCGCATTAATGAGCTAACGGTGATGCTTGCCGAAGACAAGGCGTTACCCCAGGTGTCAATTTCAGTTCACGCGCCCTCTAGTCGTGCGCCTACGTTGGCCACTCCTCGACAGCCCATTGATTTGTCGGCGAATCCAACCGTCCCTTTGGCCCATCACGATGCGGTTGCAGTAACTGGCGATTCTGTCCCGCCAATTGAGCGTCGAGGTCGTCCTCGACACACGGCCCCTTTACACACCGAGCCATCACCGCCTTCGCCATTATATGCGCCGCCAACAAGCCCTCAGCGTGTTCGGCGTATTCGTGACGATCCAGAGCCTCACGGCCATCAAAGTAATTTAATTCCTGCCTATCGGTTTGATAATTTTGTTGAAGGTAAATCGAATCAACTTGCCCGTGCTGCTGCAATGCAAGTGGTGGAAAACCCTGGCGGCTCTTACAACCCGTTATTCTTATACGGCGGTGTTGGCCTAGGGAAAACCCATTTAATGCATGCCGTGGGCAACGCGCTTCAGGACGTCAAGCCTAATGCAAAGGTCGTTTATTTGCATTCAGAGCGATTTGTTGCTGATATGGTGAAAGCGCTACAGTTAAATGCTATTAACGATTTTAAGCGGTATTATCGTTCGGTTGATGCCTTGTTAATTGATGACATTCAGTTTTTTGCTAATAAAGAGCGGTCTCAAGAAGAGTTCTTTCATACGTTCAATGCGCTTTTAGAGGGCGGTCAGCAAATGATTTTGACTTGCGATCGTTACCCAAAAGAGCTGCGCGGTCTCGAAGAGCGGTTAAAATCGCGTTTTGGCTGGGGTTTGACGGTCTCTGTTGAGCCGCCAGAGTTAGAGACAAGGGTTGCTATTCTCATGGCTAAGGCCGAACAAGCAAAAGTAAACCTGCCGAATGAGGCTGCCTTTTTTCTGGCACAGAGAGTACGGTCTAATGTAAGAGAGCTAGAAGGGGCGCTCAAAAGAGTGATAGCGAGCGCACACTTCACAAAAGAAGCAATTGATATTCCGCTCATTAAAGAGTCCCTTAAAGATTTGTTGGCTCTTCAAGACAAGCAGGTCAGTATCGACAATATTCAGCGTACCAGCGCAGAATATTACAAAATTAAAGTGGCCGACCTTATGTCCAAGCGTCGAAGTCGTTCAGTGGCCAGGCCTCGGCAGATGGCCATGGCATTAGCCAAAGAACTTACCAATCATAGCTTACCTGAAATTGGTGACGCCTTCGGTGGTAGGGATCATACAACGGTGCTGCATGCGTGTAAAAAAATTAAAGAATTACGGGACACCAGTTCGGATATTCGTGAAGATTATCAGAACCTTCTCCGAACGCTGGCTACATAAGAGCTTGAATGTTTAAATGCAGTACAACCACTCAAATTTTTAACGGAGCTTAACAATACAATGAAATTTACGGTTTCAAGAGAACAACTATTACGCCCCCTTACCTTGGTCGCTGGTGCGGTTGAGCGTCGGCAAACGATGCCAATTTTAGCTAATTTACTGATTAGAGTCAGTGGAGACGTTCTTTATATTACAGGGACCGATCTTGAAGTTGAGCTGAGTGCCACCATTGCGCCCATCAATCCTGCTGAATCGGACGGTGATATCACAGTGCCAGCAAGAAAGCTGGTTGATATTTGCAAATCATTGCCTGATGGCAGCGACATCAGTTTTGAGCTTGATGGCGGCAAAGCGGTTGTAAAAAGTGGTAGAAGTAAATACACGCTTTCGACATTAGCGGCTACGGACTTTCCATCTGTTCAGCGTGACGACAGTGCTTTTTCCGTCACAGTGAATCAGGGTGATTTTGCTCGATTGCTCAGCCGTACGTCTTTTTCTATGGCGCAGCAAGATGTCCGTTACTACCTAAATGGCATGTTGTGGGAGTTATCGGGCAAGACATTTAAGTCGGTAGCTACCGACGGTCATCGCCTTGCCATAGCGCACGTTGATCTGGTCGATGAGGTTGAGGGCGATACACAGCAATTTATAGTGCCTAGAAAAGGGGTTGTTGAACTGACTCGGCTGCTCAGTGACGAATCGGCTAATATCACCGTAGAATTTGGTTCAAACCACGTACGAGCCTCGACAGAGGGAATGGTTTTCGTCTCAAAACTAATCGACGGAAAATTTCCTGACTATGAGCGCGTGTTGCCCAAAGGAGGCAACAAGCTTGTTGTCGCCAATAAAGAAGATTTAAAAGCGGCATTATCAAGGTCGGCTATTCTATCCAATGAAAAATTCAGGGGTATTCGCTTCACGCTGAGTAGTGGCTTGGTGGGTATTCAGGCTAATAATCCCGAGCAAGAAGAGGCGCACGAAGAGGTTTCTGTTAATTATCAAGGGGATACGGTTGAAATGGGTTTTAATGTCAGCTATCTGATTGAAGTGTTGGGTGTGTTGGGTAGCAAAGAAGTGAATATGACCTTATCTGATTCTGCAAGCAGTGCTCTGATTCAAGATGGTAACACGGACAACAATGCACTTTATGTAGTGATGCCGATGCGATTATAGTAGGGCTTATTATTATTTCTTTACCCTTTTTTAAACTGGGCCGTATGCCTCGGTTGGATTGTTGCAGAGCTTGTTTCACGTGAAACTTTTAACTTTAGCCATTTCTGGCGTTAGAAACATCGTTTCCTCCAATATCACGGACTTAGAAGACGTGAATATCTTTACTGGCATGAACGGTGCCGGTAAGACTTCGGTGCTCGAGGCTATTTATATTTTAGGGTTGGCACGATCGTTTCGTGGAACCCAACTTCAGCCGGTAATCCATTATTCATCAAATACCTGTACGGTGTTTGGTGAGCTCTTGTCCAGTCATGAATCTCACCCCGTTGCGCTAGGCGTCAAACGCGCTAAGAAGGGGGGTTATAAAATCCGAGTGGCTGGAAACGATGAAAAAAGCCTAGTCCGCCTAGCAGAATTACTGCCTTTGCAATTGATTAATGCTGCCTCTTATTTATTGCTTGAGGGTGGGCCCAAACAAAGGCGTCAATTTATTGATTGGGGTGTGTTTCACGTGGAACAAGAGTTCTATGGTGCGTGGAGACGCATGCAGCGGGCATTAAAGCAAAGAAATAGCGCCTTACGGTCTGGTCAGTCAACTAACACCTCGCTGGTTGCCTGGGATAATGAGTTTATTGACGCCGCGTCAAAAGTGGACATTGCAAGGCAGCGCTACTTTTCTAATTTTATAGGTGTTTTTTACGATTTATTGCATTATTTATTACCAGACAGCGGCTTAATGGCTTCTTATGAGCGCGGCTGGAGTGCCGAGCAGAACCTCAATGATGTTCTGCTCGGCGCCAGACAGAAAGATGTCAAACGCGGTTTCACGCATTTTGGCCCCCATCGTGCTGATCTGAAATTGACGATTAATGGGTTAGCTGCAGGCCAAGTACTTTCAAGGGGGCAGCAAAAACTCGTTGTTTGTGCATTGAAGTTGGCCCAATGCCAACTTATGACAAAAGATGCAAACAAAAATTGTATTTTATTGATTGATGATCTGCCTGCAGAGATAGACTCCGTGCATCAAGCCAAGCTTTGCGAAGTACTTGACGGGTTAAATCTACAACTTTTTATGACTTGTGTGGAAGCCGCAGATTTGGTGAAACAACCGTGGACGGACAAGAAAAACATAAGGGTCTATGACGTGGAAAAAGGTGATATATCAATGTCGAGTGCTGGCGTCTTCGCCTCATAAATACTGCGGTACAATCAGCCATAAACTACCGCTTTAAGGTGTTGACTCTGCCCACCGATAAGCCGACAATCATTCATAATCTTTTTATAAGCGGTTGATTTTCATTGGGTTAGCAAAAATTTCCGACCAATGAAACCAACACTAATTGATCAAAAAACAACCAGCTATAGTGGGGCTCATACGATGACAGATGCCAGTGTTGGAGAATATGATTCTTCGAGCATAACCGTACTTAAAGGGCTAGACGCCGTTCGCAAACGGCCCGGCATGTACATTGGTGACACTGATGATGGCACGGGTTTGCACCACATGGTTTTTGAGCTGGTCGATAACTCGATTGATGAGGCGTTGGCAGGCTTTTGTTCTCAAATTAAAGTTACTATTCACCCCGATAATTCAATAACAACATCAGATGACGGCCGAGGCATTCCTACGGACATTCACGAGGAGGGCGTATCAGCTGCTGAAGTGATTATGACGGTATTGCATGCCGGGGGTAAATTTGACGATAACACCTATAAGGTCTCGGGCGGCCTGCATGGTGTGGGTGTCTCGGTAGTTAATGCCTTGTCGTCAGAATTAACACTAACAATTCGGAGAAAAGGCAAAGTCTTTGAGCAGGTTTATCGACATGGTGTGCCCGACGCACCATTGGCTGAAATAGGTGAAACAGATGGATCTGGCACGGCTGTTCACTTTCAGCCTTCTACAGCCACATTCACCAACATTGAATACCACTACGAAATCTTAGCCAAACGTTTGCGTGAATTGTCATTTTTGAATTCTGGTGTGAATATTTTATTAACGGATGAGCGTACCGGAAAATCGGATACCTTTTGTTATAAAGGAGGTTTACGGGCGTTTGTAGAGCACTTGAACACCAATAAAACACCGATTAATACAGGGTTATATTTTACCACTTTTTTCGAAGACATTGGGGTTGAGGTTGCTCTGCAATGGAATGACGGGTTTCAAGAGAATCTTTATTGTTATACCAATAACATTCCACAGCGTGACGGCGGCACACATTTAGCCGGCTTTCGATCAGCCTTGACGCGAGGATTGAACGCATACATTGAAAAAGAAGGCCTGGGTAAAGGGGCTAAAGTGTCAACCACGGGTGACGATGCTCGAGAAGGTCTTACAGCAATCGTATCTGCAAAATTACCTGACCCAAAATTTTCATCTCAAACAAAAGACAAATTGGTTTCTTCCGAGATTCAACCAATAGTCGAAAAAGAGACTTATAAATTTCTTACCGAGTATTTATTAGAAAACCCGATTGATGCTAAAGCGATAGCTGCAAAAATAATAGACGCCTCTAGAGCTAGAGAAGCGGCTAGAAAAGCAAGGGAAATGACAAGAAGAAAAGGGTTATTAGATGGTATGGGGCTGCCAGGTAAATTAGCAGATTGCCAAGAAAAAGATCCAATGTTAAGCGAGCTTTATTTAGTAGAGGGAGAATCAGCAGGGGGTTCAGCCAAACAAGGGAGAAATAGAAAGAACCAAGCAATCCTGCCTTTGAAAGGAAAGATTCTAAATACCCAAAGAGCTCGAATAGATAAAGTTTTAGGATCCGAAGAAATTATTAATTTAATAACTGCGATGGGTTGTGGGGTTAACGAAGAATTTAATATTGATAAATTGAGATACCACTCAATAATTATCATGACAGATGCCGATGTCGATGGTTCTCATATCAGGGCATTACTATTAACATTTTTTAATAACAANNATAAGCTTGTTTCATCAGAAGTGAAGTCTGCTGTAGAGCATGCGATGGGTGAAAAGCTCTCTGAATATTTATTAGAGAATCCACAGGAAGCGAAAGCCATCGTCGGCAAGATGATAGATGCTGCCAGAGCTAGAGAGGCAGCAAGAAAAGCTCGAGAGATGACTCGCAGAAAAGGTGCGCTAGACATAGCGGGCTTACCAGGAAAACTTGCTGACTGCCAAGAGAAAGATCCTGCACTTTCAGAAATTTATATTGTCGAGGGAGATTCTGCAGGTGGTTCGGCTAAACAAGGGCGGGCTAGAAAAACACAGGCTATTTTACCGCTTAAGGGAAAGATCCTAAATGTAGAGAAAGCGCGTTTCGATAAAATGTTAACCTCAGCCGAGGTAGGCAACCTTGTCACCGCACTGGGTTGCGGCATTGGCACATCAGAATTTAATGCCGATAAACTACGTTACCACTCTATTATTATCATGACTGATGCGGATGTTGATGGCTCACACATTAGGACATTAATCTTAACGTTCTTCTTTAGGCATATGCGAGAGCTTATCGATCGTGGCCACATATTTATCGCGCAACCGCCATTATATAAAATCAGTAAAGGAAAGCAGCAAAGTTATTTAAAAGATGAAGCAGAGCTAGATAGTTTCTTTACCCAAGTGGCGTTAGAAAATGCAGAGTTATACATAAATGATCAAGCGCCTGCGATTAAAGCCGATGCATTAGGGCAAATGGTAGCTGAGTATAAATCAGTTATGGCGATGGTCGATCGTTTATCGAAAATTTATCCGACCGAAGTGTTAGAAAAGTTAATTGATCAGCCAAGCGTCTCTGAAGAAATGTTGAAAGATGCTTCCGCTATGAGCGATTGGTGTGAAGCTTTAGAAAAAGTCTTTACGAAGTTGCATAAAGCTGGTCAGCAAAGCTACCGCTTTGCCACTAAAGAAGATTTAGAGCGAGGAATTTTTATACCTGAAATATCAATCGTTTCACACGGGATCACATCAACCTACCAGCTAGGTCATGATTTTTTTAATTCAGCAGAATACCGATCAATCAACCAGTTGAGTCAAAAGATTGCAGATTTGATCGAACCTACAGGGTTCATCAAGCGCGGAGACAAACGTCAAGACATCACTGATTTTCCGCAAGCATTGGACTGGATAATGACTGAAGCGCGGCGAGGCTTTATGATTCAGCGCTATAAAGGTCTAGGTGAAATGAATCCCAATCAATTGTGGGAGACAACGATGGACCCAGAAGTTCGAAGAATGTTGGTAGTTAAAATTGAAGATGCTATCGCAGCAGACCAAATTTTTACGACATTAATGGGCGATCAGGTTGAGCCCAGGCGTGAGTTTATTGAAAAGAATGCCCTGGCAGTCGCCAACTTAGACGTCTAATTCTTTGCTTTAGCCAGAAGGGAAATGTCGGCTACGTGAAAAAAGAGCGCCCGAAGTTTCGCTAGCAAAGACAGTCTATTTTCTTTTAAGGAAATATCTTCCGCATTCACCATGACCGTGTCGAAGAAATTATCGATTGCTGTACTGAGCTCGGTCAGCTTTAATAATCCATCGCGATAATTACTTTGTTCAAACAACGGCAGGACGATTTCTTCTTGTTGTTTAATTGCTGCTGCTAATGCCTTTTCAGCAGGTTCAATCAACAATGAAGTCTTAAAGTTATTTGCCTCAATTGTCAGATCAGATTTTGCGAGTATATTACTGACCCGCTTATTAGCACTGGCGAGGCTTTCACTTTCAGGCGTCTTAAGAAAGGCCGCAACGGCTTGGACGCGAGCATCAAAATCTAACGGTAATTCTGGTTGCTTTGCTTTCACTGCAGAAAAAACTTCGGTGGGTAAACCCTGGTCTTGATAAAGTGCAGCAAATCGATCCAGTAAATAACTAAATACTCTCTCCTCGGTTTCTGCTGTATCTTTCAGGTCAGAATGCAAGTTGCAAGCCGTGTGAATCCAATTTTTTATATTAATAGAAAGCTTATTCTGTAAAATGATTTGCAAAATGCTAATCGATGCGCGGCGCAAAGCAAATGGGTCTTTAGATCCACTGGGTATTTGACCAATACCAAATATTCCCGTTAGTGTGTCCAGTCGATCAGCAAGTGCAACGCTACTGGCGACAACTGAAGTCGGGACTTTATCGCCAGAAAATTTTGGTAAGTAGTGATCAGCAATGGCACTCGATACTTGTTTCTCAAGGCCTTCATGCTTTGCGTAATACCCACCAGCAGTGCCTTGCATTTTGTCAAATTCAAGAACCATGTCAGAGGCAAGGTCAGCTTTAGATAATTGACCGGCTAATTTAGCTGCCGCACCGTCAGCGTCCAATGCAGTTGCTAAGCCTTCGGACAATAACGCGATTCGTTCTGTCTTATCAAACACAGTACCTAATTGTTTTTGAAAGACGATGGATTTTAGTCGTTCACGCAATTGTGAGAGGCTATTTTTTTTATCGGTTTCAAAGAAAAAAGCCGCATCGGCTAATCTAGGCCTAATAACACGTTCATTGCCGCTGATAACGGTTTCTGGCTGACGGCTATTAATATTACTTATCGTGATGAAGTTAGCAATTAGTTGTTGCTTGTCATCAACGACATGAAAATATTTTTGATGCTCACTCATTGAATAAATTAAGGCCTCATGGGGAACATTTAAAAATTCCTTATCAAAGCCGCCCATTAGTGCAAATGGTTTTTCAACTAGCCCCGTCACCTCATCTAACAAGTCATCTTCAATGACCGCTGTGCCACCGGCCTCGATACCTAATGCTTTTACTTGCTGATAGATTTCATTGCGTCGTGTTTGAAAGCAAGCAACGACAGAACCTTGCTCTAAAAGCAGTGCTTCATAATTGTTTGCATGATCAATAAAAATTGTATCTGAACTATGGAATCGATGGCCCCGTGTGGTTTGTGCAGCGTTAATACCCATTACCTCGCACTCAACAAGTTGATCATTGAGCAGCACGAGCAACCAGTGCATCGGCCGAACAAATTCAACCCGCGAGTCGCCCCAGCGCATACGCTTCGGAATAGGCAGTCTATCCAAAGCGTCAGTGATGACTGACGCTAACAATTCAGAAGTCGGTTTGCCTTTATTTACTGAAATGAACGCCAGACGAGGCCCTTTTTCAGTTTCCACTTGCTGCAGTTGATCAAATTCAACGCGGTTACTTTTAGCGAAACCCGCGGCAGCTTTTGTTGGCTTGCCGTCGCTGTCAAGTGCCGCAGACACGGCTGGCCCTAGCTTTTCAATGGCTTGATCTGCTTGCTGAGTATCAAGTTCAGGGATTAAAACTGCCAGTCGACGTGGCGTTGCGAAGCGCTGAACCTTTGCAGAATTAAAATTGAGATTCTTCGCATTAAGGGCTTCTATTATTCCTTGCTCAAGTGCGAGTGACAGAGCGTTCAATGCCGTCGGCGGAAGCTCCTCAGTGCCAATCTCTATCAGGCAGTTTGCAGTCATGCTCATTGATTAGCCTCTGCTTGCATTTGTGCAAATTTTTCAAGTGCCGCTTTTTTATGTTCATTTTTCGCTAGCGGAAAACCTAATTGTGCGCGTTTAGCGAAGTAGCTTTCGGCAACACCTCGGGCTAAGGTCCTCACTCGTAGTATGAAGCGCTGTCTTTCAGTTACTGAGATAGCATGCCGTGCGTCCAGTAAGTTAAAGGCATGTGACGCTTTCATCACTTGCTCATAGGCCGGTAAAGGCAAATCAGCTGTAATCAAGGATTGGCTCTGTGATTCACATTCATCAAAATATTGGAACAAGAAATCAACGTGAGCGTGTTCAAAATTGTAAGCTGACATTTCGACTTCATTTTGATGAAATACATCGCCATAAGTGACATCACTACTATTGGCATTTCGCGCCCATATTAAATCATAAATACTATCGACACCTTGTAAATACATTGCTATTCGTTCTAAACCATAGGTGATTTCACCGGTTACTGGAAAACACTCAATACCGCCTACCTGTTGAAAGTAAGTGAACTGCGTGACTTCCATGCCGTTCAACCAAACCTCCCAGCCTAGGCCCCATGCACCCAAGGTTGGCGATTCCCAATTATCTTCAACAAATCGAATATCGTTGATACTGGGATCGATACCAATTTCGTACAGAGAGTCTAAATAAAGCTGTTGGATATCATCAGGCGAAGGCTTTAAAGCGACCTGAAATTGGTAGTAGTGTTGTAAGCGATTAGGGTTGTCACCGTAGCGCCCATCGGTTGGCCGCCGACAAGGCTGAACATAAGCGGCATTCCAGTTCTCTGGCCCGATAGATCGAAGAAATGTAGCAGGGTGAAACGTGCCTGCCCCTACTTCCATGTCTAAAGGTTGAAGGATGACGCAACCTTGTTGGGCCCAATAATTTTGAAGCTTTAGTATCAGTTCTTGAAAGCTGAGAGCTGGGCCTGAACTTTTTTGCTGTTTATAATTCATTGTGTCTGACACTTTAAAAATGCACTCTTAGAGATGAAAAAAAAGATGTTCGAGCTAGTTCACGCCTCTATTGTACCTTAAAGGTTAGTCAATCAGCTATCTTCGCCAAAATGCGGGTGTTAGTAAAACTAAAACAGTAAACACTTCTAGCCGGCCAAGTAACATGGCAAGGCAAAGCGTCCATTTTGCTGTCGCTGAAAGCTCTCCATAGTGGGCAGAAACGTCACCTAAACCCGGCCCAAGATTATTAATACTGGCCCCTACGGCTGAAAAGGATGTTAAAAAATCAGCCCCAGTAGCGAGCATCATTAGCACCATAACAAGATAAGCAAAAATATAGAAAGCAAAAAAGCTCCAAACAGCACTGACTACATCATTAGATACAGGACGCCCACCGACCTTAATCGGTATAACGGCGTTAGGATGAATCAGCCGAAGCAATTCTCGGTAGCCTTGCTTAATAATCAGCAGTATTCTTATCGCTTTCATGCCGCCACCGGTTGAGCCTGCCGATGCACCTATAAAAGCTAAAAAGAACATAAATAATGGTATGAACGTTGGCCACTGGCTGTAATCACCAACAATGAAGCCGGTTGTTGTAGACAGCGAAATCACTTGAAATGCGCCCTCTAATAGCGGCACTGGCTGATGGGCTGATGGGTAAGTTAACAACAGTAACGCTGTGCTAACAATAATTATGGCGATGACATTAACCAACAAATAAAACTTAAACTCTGAATCTTGACCATAAACGCGCAGTGACTGATTGTGGTATGCGAAATAGTGAAGGGCAAAATTGACTCCTGAAATCAACATAAAACCCATTGCGATCACTAAAATAATAGGATTATCAAAATAACCAATACTCGCGTCATGCGTGCTAAAGCCGCCAATAGCAACCGTTGAGAAGCTATGACTTAAGGCATCAAACACGGTCATGCCTGCCAACCAATAACTCACGCCACAAGCTACAGTGATTAACACATAAATAGTGAAAAGTGCTTTTGCGGTACTGGTAATACGCGGAGTTAATTTGTGGTCTTTCATCGGTCCAGGCGTTTCTGCTCGATACAACTGCATGCCACCAACCCCGAGCATCGGCAGAATGGCAATAGCAATAACAATAATTCCTATGCCACCTAGCCACTGTAACTGTTGACGATAGTAAAGAATGGACTTAGGTAAATCATCAAGCCCAGTAATAACTGTGGCACCGGTAGTCGTCAGCCCTGAGATGGATTCAAAAATTGCATCGGTCACACTCAGGGAAAGGCTGTCAGTTAACAGTAAAGGCAGAGAGCCAAACAGACCTAGGACTAACCAAAATAACGTGGTAATTAAGAAGCCGTCTCGGGTGCGCAAGGCGTGGCGAATTTCTTTATTAGGAAGCCATAACAGTGCGCCACTGCAGGCTGTAACGATGAATGCGGTTAAAAAAACATGGATCGTTGGCTCTCCATACCACCAGGCAAAAAGGACAGGTACTAGCATGGTGACACTGAAAAGAACTAGCAGTAAGCCTAGTAGTGCGGCGATAACAGAAAAATGCATAGCGTTAACAACCCTAACTGGATCAGCCGTTGGTTGACCGTATTAATGATTAAAAAAAGCCAAGCCCAACTTGAAATAAGGCTTCAACGGCGGGTATTTGGGTTTTATCGACTAAAAAGACAACCACATGGTCGTCCGTTTCAATCACAACATTGCGATGAGCAATGAGCACTTCCTTGCCCCTTACTATCGCACCAATTCTAACCCCTTCAGGGAGGTTAATGTCGGCGAGTGTTTTGCCGACTACCTTAGAGTTTTTAGCATCGCCATGAGCAACAACCTCTAATGCTTCTGCAGCGCCACGACGCAACGAGTGAACGGCGGCCATATCGCCACGACGAACATGGGCAAGCAAACTGCCGAGTGTAATCAATTGCGGCGCAAAAGCGATATCAATATCTTCCCCTTGAACTAGATCGACATACGCGGGGTTGGTGATCAGTGTGATGACTTTTCTGGCACCTAATTTTTTTGCTAGCAACGATGACATGATATTGGCTTCATCATCATTGGTAAGCGCAATAAAAACATCGATGCTATCGATATTTTCACTGCGTAATAAATCTGTGTCAGAGGCGCTGCCATTCAGAACAATGGCTTTATCGAGCGATTCTGATAACGTTTCAGCGCGGCTAAGATTGTGCTCAATGATTTTCACAGAATGCTGATGTTCAATCGCTTTAGCCAAACGCAGACCAATATTGCCTCCGCCGGCTATCATAATTCGGTTATATGGATGACGAAGTTGGCCTAACTCTCGCATCACTGGTAAGATATTTTCTTTGGCCGCGATATAAAAGACTTCATCAAGAGGCGCTATAACCGTTGTCCTTTCTGGCTCTATTGCGCTGTCGCCGCGAAAAATAGCGGCAACTCTTGCGTCTTGATTCGGGGTCATTTTATCAATTTCAATCAAGGTATTACCAATAAATTTATCACCAGCCTCTGCTTTCACAGCAACTAACTGAGCTGCTCCGTCAGCAAAGTTAAGGACTTGCAATGTGCCTGGGTATTCTAGCAACCCTATAATATGCTCAGTAACGAGCTTTTCTGGTGAGATAATCACATCAACGGGTATGGCATCATCCCTGAATAGAGCTTTTTGGTCCGCATAACTGTTGGCTCGAATCCGACAAATCTTGGTCGGTGTGCGGTAAATAGAGTGGGCTATTTGGCAGGCTATCATATTGATTTCGTCAGAGCCTGTGACGGCAACTAACATGTCGGCATCTTCTATTCCCGCTTCCAATAAAACATCCGGATGAGCGGCATGGCCACTGACCGTAGCAATGTCCAGTCGATCTTGCAGGGCTCTTAAACGCGAGCCATCACGGTCAACAATAGTGATATCAATTTTTTCGTTGGCGAGGCTTTCAGCTAATGTTCCGCCAACTTGCCCGCCACCTAAAATTACAATTTTCATAGAGCTCGCTTTAATATCTGTTCAGGATAAAACTGAGTATCAGCTGCAAAAATATTGCTTGCCTCTAGCCTACTAAACCACAGCTAACTTGCTAAGCCTTGCGTAAAAAAAACCACCGTATTTACCCTTATTTGGTAGTAGTTGGCGTCCATAAGGCTGCTCTTCTCCCCAAATGGCATCAATCTTTAATGCACAGGCTGTTGGCGTGGCTTGCAAAAACCATTCAATAATTTGATGATTTTCTTCGGGCATGACGGAACAGGTGCAGTAAACTAGTTCACCGCCTGGCTTAAGTGTGTCCCAAAGGGCGCTGAGAAGACGTTTTTGTTGCTCTGCAAAAGAGGCAATATCGGCTTCACGACGAAGAATTTTGATGTCGGGGTGGTGGCTGATAATGCCGGTGCCAGAACAGGGTGCATCCAGCAGAATTCGATCAAAGAATTTGCCATCCCACCAGGTGTTAACTACCCCTGCGTCAGCTGCAATGCAGCGTGCGTGATAGCCGCAGCGTTGCAAATTATCTTCAACAGAAAGTAAGCGCTCACTACTGCTATCTAATGCGGTTAGAGAGACTTTCTCTGCAGACTCTAAGATGTTCACTGCTTTTCCGCCTGGGGCGGCGCAAGCGTCTAAGACGTGCATATTAGCCTCCGCATTCAGCAGTGATGACGCCAATTGAGCACCAATATCTTGGACGCTGACAGCGCCTTCAGCAAACGCTGGCAGAGCTGACACATTCACAGCAGAGAGTAACCGTAAGGCTGTTTGACACAGAGCATCTGCTTCACTGTCGATGCCTGCCAGGGCGAGCTGCCCTTGATAATCTTCACGACTAAACCGTTTCAAGTTTACTCTAAGCGCCATGGCTGGAGCCGTGTTGTTGTAGTCAATAATATCTGGCCAAGCCGATGGCCAATCGGTTTTTAATTTATTGTAAAGCCAGTCGGGATGATCGGCTTGGGCGGCTTCAGTTAAAGCTTTTGTCTGATCGCTAGACGCTTTTTGGCGTAAAAAATTTCGTAAAACAGCATTGAGTAAACCTTTTGCCCATGGCTTTTTAAGGCCATTAGCGGCCTCTACTGTAGCACTAATGGCTGCATGATCCGGGGTCCGTAAATACTGAAGTTGATAGAGGCCAATTAATAATAGGGCATGAATATCAGCATCTTTTTTATTAAAGGGTTTTTTTAATAGGGGTTGCAGCAGACCATTTAATTGAAAAAAATGACGAAGTGTGCCAAAGCACAGCTCACGATAAAAACTTCGGTCTTTATCACCGAGCGGGTGAGTAATAGCTGAAGAAAAGGACCCGTTTTGGCTGATAACTTTGGCTAATGCCCGCGCTGCTAGAGCACGAACATGAAGAGTTTTTTTAATGATCTGCCACCGTAGCAGCATCACTAAAGTGATCGCCTATATTCAGGTAGTTAGGTCGGCCATTAAGTAATGCGCTGACCGACATGACGTTTGAGCTTGGCATTTGCAGCTCGTGAATACGGAGTTGGCCTGCACCGCATTGAACGCTTATGCTGTTTTTATCAATCGCAACAATCTCGCCAATATTCGGTGAGGCGATGGTCGCCTCAGATGCTTGAGCGCAGACAATTCGTAATCGCTGATCTTGTAAAAAAGTGAAACACGGGATGGCCGAGGTGAATGCACGAATTGTCCGATCGATCATTTCAGCACTGCTGTTCCAGTTTATGCACCCTTCTGTTTTGTCAATTTTATTAGCATAGCTACTTTTAGTGTCATCTTGAGCCGTATGAACAGCCGTGTGGCTAAGTAAGTCATCGATGGTTTGGTGAAGTAGGTTAATGCCAATGGCAGTTAATTTTTTACGGAGGCTGTCACCAGTTTCGAGCGGATCAATTGGGCAACGTTGTTTGAGTAACATATCGCCAGTATCAAGTCCGGCAGCCATTTGCATAATCGTAACGCCTGATTCGTTATCCCCAGCAATTATTGCACGCTCTATGGGGGCGGCTCCTCGCCAATAGGGCAGCAATGAGGCGTGAATGTTAATGCAGCCAAGACGTGGCAGGTCAAGAACAGCTTGAGGAAGTATTAACCCGTAAGCGGCAACCACCATCAAGTCAGCACCAAATGCTTTTAAAAGGGCTTGTTGCTCGATGTCTTTCAGTGATGTTGGTTGCATCACTGAAATCCCATGGGCTTGAGCTAACGATTTTACCGGTGAAGCGGATGTTTTTTTGCCGCGCCCTGAACGACGATCGGGCTGAGTGTAAACAGCAACAACCTCATAGTTAGTCTGACGAAGCAAGCCGGCTAAGTGATCGGCTGCGAACGGGGGTGTACCAGCAAAAATAAGCTTCAATTTTTCCTTTACCTAAGTTGTAATTAAGATAATTATTTGAGTGTATCTATATTTAGCGACGATCCTTTTTGATTTTTTGTTTAATGCGGTCACGTTTTAAGGCAGAAAGATGATCAACAAATAATTTCCCGTTAAGGTGGTCTATTTCGTGTTGAATACAAACAGCCAGCAGCCCGTCGGGGATGAGCTCAAATGGCTCGCCGTCGCGTCCTAATGCCTTGACCTCAATATGCGCAGGCCTGCTGACCTCTTCAAAAAATCCAGGCACTGACAAACAACCTTCTTGATAATCAAACGCCTCGTCATCTAACACACGAAAGCTAGGGTTAATTAAGACTAAAGGGCTTTGCTTATCATCAGAGAGATCAATAACGATGACTTGCCGATGTACATTAATTTGTGTCGCCGCTAGGCCGATCCCCTGCGCTGCGTACATGGTTTCAAGCATGTCATCAATTAATTGTTGAATTTTTTCGTCGACGCTTTGTACAGGCTTCGCCACTGTACGTAAGAGAGGATCGGGAAATTCTAAAATATCGAGTATCGCCATTAAAAGTGTATTTCACTAGTTAGTTGAATCCGTCATCGCCTTAGCTGGAATGAAATGTATAGCCGCTCACATTACCGCTAAATTTTGCTAAAAGCTCTAGATTAACTCGGTAATTTGCGTGAGTACTATCAGTCATAATCAGCGATTTTACTTATTATACAACCCGAAACCCAAATTGTGCAGGCGGCAATGCAACCATTGTGAGTCAAAAAGGTCACAAATATAGGGGTAAGGGTCACTATTATCCACACACGATCGGTCAAAGAAATCAATGAAGCGTATTTTACATTATAGTTTGATAACCGCTGTCTTATCGTATTGGTCTTTTATTCAGGCCTCAGTCCTCTTGCTTAATGACTATCCAAAGCAATACACGGTTCAACGGGGCGATACTTTGTGGGACATTGCGAGCGTATTTCTCGCTAAGCCTTGGCACTGGCCTGCCATATGGCAGGTTAATACACAAATAGACAATCCACACTTAATATACCCAGGTGATCAGTTGTCGCTGGTCTATACGGCTGGCAAACCCCAGCTGATATTGGCTCGCGAGACGGTGCGCTTAAGCCCATCCATGAGAACGCTCACCGTGGCTGAGCCTATTCCATCGATACCAAGTGTTTCTCTTAAGGCTTTTTATGAACGCGGTCAAATTGTCAGTGTAAAAACAGCCGAGTCAGCGGCACGGGTTCTACGCCTCAGTGATCGACGATTAATGAATACAGAGACCGATCAGGTGATGTTGGTTGGTAAACTGACCCATAACAGCCAAGATTATGCCCTTTATCGGCCCATTCATACGTTAATCGATCCTCAGAGCGAAGAGGTGTTGGGTATTCAAATGGACTTTGTGGCAAGTATTGACCAATTAGAGGCCACCGACACGCTAAATGTGTTTAGTGCGGTGCTTAAAGAGAGCCTTCGCGAGACCCGTGTGGGCGATAGAGTGCTATTAAAATCAACTTTTGAATCAACAGCACTGCGGCCTCAACAATCGACAATAACGAACAAGGGTCAAATCATTTCGACAGCGAGTCATCGGCGGTTCATTGGTCAGCATGACAGTGTGACAATTAATCGAGGCACACGTGAGCAGGTCAATGCGGGTGACGTATTGATTGTTAGTCAAAAAGCAACCAGCATTTATGATCCCATAGAGCGAAAAAAATATGCACTAGCGGGCAAGGAAACCGGGGTCATGATGGTTTATCAGGCGTTCGAAAAGGCCAGTTATGGAATGATTATGGAGGCCGATCTGCCTATAAAATTACTCGATAATGTTGCCGTTACTAAATAATGTCGCAGCGTTATGCATGTAAAATAATGGCCGCTGATTAAAAAAGGCTGGCTTATATCCAATTATTAATTGAAGGGCAGCGTGATGTCGGTGATTGAAAACCCTTCTTCGGAGCGACTTGAGGAGTTAACCGCTCTAATTGCCTTGCAGCAAATTGAACAGCTGGGTCCAGTAGGTATAGCGGCGTTGTTAGCGCACTCAGGAACCGCCAGTAATTTATTTAGACGGCCTGTTAATCTTAATTCAGTCGTCGGTTTGCGCGCGAAGGCGAGAGAGCAGCTAAGCGTTTTTTTACGTCATCCTCGCCAGAATCGCTTCTGGAAAGAGGCAGAGCAGTCATTAGCATGGCTGGCTGATCAAGGCTATTGTGTGGTTTTAAAAACCGACGCCAGCTTCCCTAAAGGTTTTCTTGAATTGAATGACTGCCCTCCCCTGATATATTGTGCGGGAGATAGGAAATTATTAAATACAAGCTCTTTATCGATAGTTGGTACCCGCAAACCTACCGCAGGCTACGTGCCCTTAACGGAACAGTTGGCCTCACAATTGGCCAGTGCAGGGCTGACAATTATTAGCGGTATGGCGGTCGGCATTGATGCTGCCGCTCATCGTGGAGCGCTAGCGGTTAAGGGTAAAACCGTGGCGGTATGGGCGACGGGTCTTGATCTTGTCTATCCACCCAACCAATATGATTTAGCTCAGCAAATTATTCAGCTAGGCTGTGTGATCACAGAAATGCCGGTTGGCACACCGGCCTTGCCAAGTTATTTTCCACGCCGCAATCGCTTGGTTTCTGCTCTTGGTTTAGGGGTATTGGTTGTTCAAGCCGGCCTACCTAGCGGCTCTTTGATTACTGCCCACTATGCCGCAGAGCAAAATCGTGAGGTGTTTGCCGTGCCTGGCCCGGTTCAAAATCCACTCAGTCGCGGCAGTCATCAGCTCATTAAAGACGGTGCCGTGTTGGTAGAAACCGAAGCCGACGTATTGGCGGTTATTAATCAGCGCTTAACGGCTTACGGCCTACCACTGATCGGTACCAGCAGCCAAGACCACTTGTCATCCAGTGAAGTGCCAACAGAAAGTTCAGCCATCAGTGCAGAATTACAAGAAGTGTTGTTAGCGATTGGTTTCGATCCCAGCCCATTCGATGCGATTGAATCACGATTGGGCCAATCAGTCGAAAAATTGTCTGCGGCACTTGTCGACCTTGAGATTGAAGGGCTTATTCAGGTCATTGGCGGTCTTTATAGCCGCACTTATCATTAATAATTGTCTCAGGCTACGTAACGGGCGTTATTGCTCAGATGACGAAAAGGATAGTATATCCGGTGTTGGCTTTGGCATAATTAAACCGATCACTGTAATAATTCACCCGTTTTGAGAGCTATAAAGGGCGGTTAGTGAACGTTGCAGAGTAACAATCGCGAATGAGGATTGAGATATGACCTGGTTTACTGAGGCACGCACCCAGCAACACATAATTGAGATGGCGCCGACGCTGGCATCAGCTTATCAAGCATTTTATGACAGTTTTTGGCAGCTTACATCCGTTCCCGCTAGCGTCCTTGAGCTATGCCGTTTACGCGTAGCTCAACTGCATCACAGTGACTACCAATGGCAGTATCAGCAGGTTGATGTAACGATTGAGCAGCGCGAATCACTTTCACAATGGAATAAAAGCCCGATTTTTTCGGCCACTGACAAGGTCTGCCTAGCGTTTACAGAGGTCTATTGTATGGACCCACAATCCATCACTGACGGGCAAGCTGACGCAGTGAAATCGAAATTAGGGGATGCTGGTTTAGTGGCTCTTATAGAAGCACTTGGGATGTTTTATGGAATGACCCGCGTCAGTCAATTGTGGGAGCTTTAAGCCATGAGTAAACAACCAAGAGTGAGTGCTAACCCTGTCCAAACAGGCAATGTGGTAAGGGACTCTGCATTAGGGCTGGTTACCGAGACCGTTGATCCTTATCTTCGTTTTAATTACGCCATTTGGCACAGCGGTCCATTGACCGCTGCTGAAGTGGAGTTGGCGCGGTTACGAAACGCGCGAAAAGTCAACTGTGTATTTTGCAAAGCCGTGCGATACGATATTGCAATTGAGGCAGGGTTAGACGAAAGCAAGGTCGAGCAAATTACCGATGACTTTGATCAAAGCGAATTAAGCGATCGAGAGAAATTAATACTAAGTTATACCGATTATTACTTGGAACAGCCCACGGCATTGACGGCAGAATTTAAGCACCAAATGAACGAAGAGTTTTCAGCGGCTGAGATAGTTCATTTATCAATGGCGATCATGCTGTGCAATTGTTTTTCTCGATGTGCAGTATCACTGGGCGGCATGCCCGAACATGATTTACCTCGTATGCAGATTAGTGTGCCAGAATAATGCGCCGAGAATCCGTTAAAAATTTATAGAGCGTGATGAAATTAGTTATAATCATGCTAAAGGCAGCCGGAGACTTGAAAGCAAGGCTAAAGTTAGGTATTTTGCGCGGCTTGAAATAAAATCCAATCCCCCTACTGTGGTTCATTCCATAAGTTATTAACGTTTTAAAACAGAGAGAGATGCCATGAGTGACCGTTTTGTTGCTATTTTAATGGGTTCAGACAGTGATTTACCGCAAATGCAGCCAGCTATTGATACCTTGGCAAAATTTGACATTCGTACCGAAGTAAAAGTGACGTCGGCCCATCGAACCCCGCAAGCCACTCATGATTATGTAACCAGTGCAGAGGAGCGCGGATGCGCCGTGTTCATCGCTGGCGCTGGCATGGCTGCGCATTTAGCCGGTGCAGTTGCCGCCAATACCACGAAGCCTGTGATTGGCGTGCCTATTAACGCTTCACTGGAAGGTTTGGATGCCTTATTGGCCACGGTTCAAATGCCGGGCGGCATTCCTGTTGCTACCGTAGCCATAGGCAAAGCGGGCGCAAAAAATGCCGCTTATCTTTCTGCTCAGATCTTGGCTATTGCTGATACTGATTTAGCTGAACGAGTCAAAATGGAACGAGCAGAGAGTGCGCGAGCGGTTGAAGCAAAAGACGCGGCGCTGCAGGCTAAGTTGGCACAATGAGTTAATCGTGAGCAGTCTTGATCACGACAATCTCGATCGAGCGATTAAGGCGCTTAAACAAGGCGATCTTATTGCTTATCCTACCGAGGCTGTGTGGGGCTTAGGTTGTGATCCTTTTAATGCGAAAGCAGTCGATAAATTATTATCATTGAAAGGGCGCACCGTCGATAAAGGCTTGATTGTAGTGGCTGCCAATGTGGATCAATGCCGGCTGATTACCCAACACCTGCCTCCTGAGCTACGTTCTCGCTTTCAAACCCATT
>DDED01000149.1 GCA_002336035.1 Cellvibrionales bacterium UBA1963 | reverse complement strand
ACAACAGATCCTATTATTCGGGACAAACTCGCAACTTGGTATTCTCAACACGCAGGCGTCGAAGCGACCACCTTTAGGATGATAACGGCTGTGGCAAAAGGCGGAGTACCTGGCGCTGAGGGTTCTTTAGGGAAATTAGTCGGCGCGAGCATGAATCAAGACATTGCTAATTTTGTCATTCAACAACTCGACGCAGGCGGTCAACTCACCGCCGACATATCTACGCCTCTCGATGGCCATTTTCAATCTGCAGTACTTATGGCTGCGGGCATTCGTTTAGCCGGCGGTACTGATGAGATTATGCGTAATATCATTGCAGAGCAAGTTCTCGGATTACCTCAAGAACCAAGAGCGGATAAAGGTGTCCCTTACAAAGAGATTCCCTCTGGGAATACTGGGGCATAAAATGAGGCGATTGAATACATTAAGCAACTAACCGTAAAAAATCTCTATGAATATAAAAAACTGTTAGCTAGTTAACAGTTTTTTCTCCATGGTTTGATGGGCTCATCTATAATAAAAATGTGCTTATTCACTCAACTGCGGAGAATTATTATTAGCCCGTCATCACCATACAATATTGAATGGCTTGTTAGAATTGCAGTAATAATTAGCCTAGTAGCTGTCTTGACGGGTATATGGGTTAGCTATTCAAACGGCACGACCAGTAAAAATAAAATCAATCAGAGCGTGCAAATTAGGCACCTCAGCCACCAATTAGACAATGATTACCAAAACCTATCAAAATCATTAAAATGGTCAATAAATACTGGTGATAAACACTGGAAGACCCGTTTTGAAACAAGCAGAATGAAGTTAATCGCAAAACTTCAGCAGATATCACAAGAAGGTATTTTAGGAGGCGAGCGCTCGCCAAGCAATGATCTCGTCCAGCGCACTAAGGCATTTAGATTGAGCCTTGAACATTCAGCATTGATTGAATATAAGATTTTTTCTCATCTTGATAAAAAACAGAAAGATCAAGCTTTCATAATTTTTTCTGATTTCGATTACCAGCAAACGAAGCTGACTGAGCAGCAAACTTTTAATGCATTGCAACGGGCCTTGCAACAACAAGCCACTCACACTATCAATTCACTTAATAACCGATCCAGTAAAATCACCGCGTTGTTATCGCTGCAAATGTTCGGCATTGTGGCACTTTGGCTCTATGTATCGCTAATTATTCATCGTTGGCGCAACAAGCAAAAATTACGCAGCGATGAACTTCTGCACCTTGCACAGCACGATGCATTAACAGGAATCGGTAATCGGGCGCTATTTGAGCATCGCATCTCTGATGCCCTAACACAATCTCGAAGGAATTCTAATGCAGTCGGCCTTATGTTAATAGATGTCGATCATTTTAAAGCGATTAATGATCAATTTGGTCATGCTGTCGGTGACAGACTACTATTAACTATTGCAACTGAATTAGTAACGCTCAGTCGAGAGAGTGACACCGTCATTCGTTTGGGCGGCGATGAATTCGCAATTATATTGACGAATCTTACTAGCCAATATCACGCTAGCATTATTTGTAAAAAAGTTCTTTCGTTATTTAATCAACCTATAACAATTGACAATCAAAGAATCAAAACCAGTGTTAGCATTGGTATTGCTTCCTTTCCAAACGATGCTCAAAACTATGATGAGTTACTACGAAAAGCTGATATGGCACTCTATGAAACAAAACGAAAAGGCAAAAATGACTTTCAATTTTTTGATACCGCTATCGATATGGCCGCTAAGCAAAAGATCGATATGCAAGATGATTTAATGACAGCATTGAAACTTGAACAGTTTTCGTTAAATTACCAACCTATTATTGATATGAATACCCAACAGATCGTTTGTGTTGAAACTTTATTGCGATGGCAGCACCCTAAAAAAGGCAACATCCCTGTTAATGATTTCATCGCAATAGCAGAAGAAAATCGTCTCATACTGCCATTAGGTGAGTGGGCATTAAAACAAGCATGCATGCAGCAAGTGTTATGGCAACAACAAGGTTTAAGTACTGCAAATGTTGCTGTGAATCTTTCCGCGCTTCAATTTCATCAACCTGACCTTCTTATCACGATTGAAAACATTATACAAAGTACAGGGATTCAATATGGAAAATTAACCGTGGAAATCACCGAAAGCACGCTGATGGAACAAACAGATTTACTCATAACAAAGCTTCATGCATTGCGATCACTTGGTGTAAATATAGCTATTGATGATTTTGGCACAGGTTATTCATCACTAACATACCTTCGTAGGTTTCCCATTAATCACCTGAAAATAGACCGCGAATTTACAAGCGAACTGCCTAACAATCAGCGCGATGCAGCCGTTACTCGTTCAATTATTAAAATGGCGCACGAACTAGGGATTTCGGTCATTGCAGAGGGGATAGAACGTCAAGACCAGCTTCAATTTTTAAACGAGGCAGATTGTGACCTCGGCCAAGGTTTCTATGTAGCTAAGCCAATGAATAGCAATAACTTTGCCCTATGGCTTACTCGCCATCAGCAGCAAAGTAAGAGTAATATTCGCTCAATCCGCTAAAAGTATTGGTCTTGCCAGTAAAATTGCACGTATTATTAGTACAATAGATTTAACTTGAAACGAAGTTAGACCACGTCAAGTGTTTGGTGTAAAATCATTACTTAATCTAATCAATACTTCTAGGACTCTCAATAACATTATGACAACCGTTTTTACTACGCCCATCATTCGACAATTACTAGTCATTGTTGCAAAGACCTTTCTCTTTTTAAAGGGTTGGAAAGTTGTTGGTGAGACACCAAAAGAGAAGAAATATATTTTGATTGCTGCACCTCATACCAGTAACTGGGACTTTGCCTTCATGCTCAGTATTGCATTAACGAGGAACATTGACGTTCGCTGGATGGGCAAAGAACAGCTTTTTCCAAAGCCATTTAAAAGCTTAATGATTTGGTTAGGCGGCATATCGATCGCGCGCTCCAGCACGAATAATACCGTGTCAGAGATGGTTGGCAAATTTAAAGCTGCTGATAAACTGTCGCTACTTATTACACCCGAAGGTACCCGGAGTAAAACCGAAAAATGGAAGACCGGTTTTTATCATATTGCAGTCGAAGCTAAAGTGCCAATCTTTAGAGGCTTTATTGACGCATCATCAAAAACCTGCGGAATATTTGATAAATTTATTCCCAGTGGAAAACTCGAAGAAGACATGGAAAAAATAAAAACATTTTACCGATCCAAGACTGGACTCAAAGCTGAACTTGGTATCGACAAGTAAATTGAATCCATTGAAACTGCGACTTAAAAAAATTAGCCCTTAAATGACCTAGGAACAGACAATAATGAGATTCAAAGGTCAGACTGATTTCGATCACAATAAAAAACCTAAAATTGGTGTTTTGTTGACCAATCTTGGCACGCCTCAGGCAGCCACAGGCAAAGCGCTTAGAGTGTATTTGAAACAGTTTTTATCTGACCCTCGCGTTGTTGAAATTCCAAGGATTATATGGTGGTTTATACTCAACGTTATTATCTTAAATGTCCGACCAAATCGATCAGCAAAATTATATCAGTCGGTCTGGACCGACAGAGGGTCACCTCTACTTTTTCACACCGTCGATCAAGCAAATGCTATTAGAGAAAAGTTACAACATGAATGTGGCGATAACAATGAAATCATCGTTCACTATGCTATGCGTTATGGACAACCCTCTGTTGAAAGTGAACTCGAAAAACTGCAGCATCAGGGAGCATCGAAAATTTTAGTTTTACCGCTCTACCCTCAATATTCTGGGGCCACGACTGGCTCTACCTTTGATGTTATTGCTGAACTATTTTCCTCTACACGCTGGATACCTGATTTTCGCTTTGTCAGTAGCTATCATGACGACGAGCGTTATATTCAAGCTTGCGTCGATCAGATTAAGCAACATTGGCAGCATAACGAACCGTCAGAAAAACTTATGCTCTCTTATCATGGTGTGCCCAAGCGCTATTTAGAGTCTGGCGATCCCTATTATTGCCAATGTCAAAAAACCTCAAGACTTATCCGTGAAAAACTTGGCCTAGATGAGCAGCAATGCATAACGACCTTTCAGTCACGGTTCGGTAAAGCTGAGTGGTTAAAACCCTATACAGATGAAACATTAAAAGAGCTCGGGCAAGGAGGAACTCTATCTATCGATGTTTTTTGTCCAGGTTTTTCAGCTGACTGCCTAGAAACTTTAGAAGAAATCGCAGTAGAAAATAAGGAATACTTTATAGAAGCCGGTGGACATCATTACAGCTATATTTCTGCATTAAACAGCGAAGCCAATCACATTGATGCATTAACCAAAATCATTAAAAACAACATTAATAGCTGGTTGAAATAAGCAATACGCTCAAAATTTTATTTTTTCTTTAATGCACTAAAACCTTGTTTTGAACGACTGTCAGCGTCTCGAGACGTTGTTTCAGACTGCTCGCTTTTTACCGCGCGTCCACTCGCTGACTTTCCTAAATTATTTTTATTTGCTTTCATTGTGCTCTTTGACGCTGATTTGTTATTTTTTTTCTTTTTAGATCCTGCTGCTTTACCTGATGACTTTAACTTCTTTGGGCCCTTATAACGAGCTTCTAAACCTGCAATTTTCCTTCGTTCAAGTCGGATTTTCAAAAACCGTTCAATACTAGACATTAAGCTCCAATCATAGGTATTTACCAGCGAAATAGCTAAGCCTTCTTCGCCCGCCCGACCTGTTCGACCGATACGGTGAGTATAATCAGTTCCTGACCGGGGCATATCATAATTTATAATCAAATCAATGCCTTTAACATCAAGACCACGGGCAGCCAAGTCAGTTGCAAATATGATATTCAAACTACCACCACGCAACTTACTCACGGTGTCTCTGCGTTCATCTTGACTCATATCACCGTGCAGCAGTCCTGCACGCTGTGGTTTTTCTGCGGTTGAACGATAACGAATTAAACCGCATAAACGATTCACCTGTACCTTTTTATTGCAAAAAACTAACGCCTTAGTAAATGGCTGACGCTCAAATAATGCCGACAGTAAATTATCTTTATGATCATCAGCGTCAGCTAATATCACTTGCTGTTTAATATTTTCGTTTTGTTGGCGCCCAGCATTAAGCTTAATAACTTCTGGATTTTCAAGTATTTTTTGCTGCACAGCTGCGAAAGCTTTGTGCGTGAGTGTTGCTGAAAACAAGAACGTTTGACGAGGTTTTTTGCAGTTATTAGCAATTCTAATCACGTCTTCAGCCAAACCTAAGTCAAGCATTCGATCGGCTTCGTCCAACACCAGCACTTCGATATCCGTTAAATCACAACTCGCATGACTAATGTGTTCGGCCATTCGACCGGGAGTGGCGATAATAATTTCAGGATTTTTGCGAAAAATAGCTTGCTGATACTTAAAACTATTACCGCCAATAATGAGCCCCGTTTTTAGATGTGAACAACTGGCTAATTGGTCACAATGTTTAACGATTTGAATCGCTAGTTCTCGGGTTGGCACTAAAACTAATGCCCGCGTAGAAGACGGTTCAGCGCGCTCCTGCTCAACGGTTTTCTGCAGAAGTTTATGCATTAAGGGCAATAAGAATGCGGCTGTTTTTCCGCTGCCCGTTTCGGCGCTAACAAGCAGATCGCGGCCAGTAAGCGCAACAGGTATTGCCTGCTGCTGGACCGGCGTCGGTTCTTCGAAGCCAACTTTTTGAATCGCCTGTTGCAAGCGAGCATCAAGCTCAAAGCCTGAAAAAAATGAATCTGACAAAATCTTGCCTATTTAATCTGTTAAAAATTAGCTTAGCCAAATACTGACTCAACGTGTGTTCTGTTAGTATAAGCCTTTTAGCATCACCATCACTTATTATTCAAACGATTCAAGGCATAAGGCGTAATATCACCAATAGAAGCCTGCAATGTTATGGTACGAGACGCTATTTACTACCTTGGCATTCACATCGATGGGTTTGTAACGCTATGAGAGAAGGTACAGAGCAACAAATAATCTTTTTATTTACACCTTTTTAACGGATTATTTGACTCGTTGAGGTTTTAAAGACACACCGAATGCTAACATCAATCATATTTGACCGGTTTAATAGCCTTTTTTTAAAACTGAGGGGAAATACACGTCAATGACACTTGACCTTTACACCGCCGGCAACGCTTTACATGGCGTCAACCTCGCGGTTCAATCTCCCTCTAACCTAGCAGCATTTTATGTTACCCACTTAGGCATGGAAGCTCGGCAAGTGGGTGCAAATATTCATTTAACTTATCCCGGTTCAGCCACGGCTCTAATCTTATCACCCGCTCATAAATCGCAACCCTATGAACCATCAGTGAACGATCGGTATTGGAAAATAGGCATCACTTTGCCTGATTTAGATCACGCGTGCCGCGATTTATGTACGAGAGGCGTCGCTGTGTCCCCACCGATCCAGTTTGAAAATATTGGCTATATGGCGCATCTCAATGATCCCGAAGGATTTAAGATCGAGCTTTTGCAGCATACCTTTCAAGGGCAAGATAAAAAGACAATAGCACAGACGAACATTCCACTTGGTGGTGGTTGTCGGCTCGCCCATATCACTTTACGCACCACAAATATTGATCGTGAAACCGCTCATTTCGTGCATGAATTAGGCATGAAGCTCCTCTCAATACAACCTTTGCCGGCCTATGGCTTTGACCTTTATTTTTTTGCTTACACAAATGAATTGCCGCCTCAAAGCGATCTTTTATCTGTTCAAAACAGGCCATGGCTTTGGCAGCGACCCTACACATGTATAGAGTTACAACACTTACACCATAGTGATACTCAATTATTGTTTACTGACGCTGGCTCGGCTGGGTTTGTCGAATTGGTGATAAGCTAAATCTACCCCTGCCTCTTAAAAAAAGGCCCGATTTACTCTGGGATAAATTGGGCAGTTTATTAACTTATTTATTTTAATTATCCATGCTCAAAAACGACCCGCTTATATGCACCGATGTTTCTTACATGCCTTAATGAACATTCTGGAATCGCTAACACTATTAAGAGAACGCCCTGTCTGTAAAAAAACTGTTCGAAATAAAGTGAGCGTTCTTTGTTTTATTGTATGACTCGTGCGGAGAAACGTCGTTCGTACTAAAAAATCACAAGCGACGTATTTACACACACTGTTATTGTGTGTCACAAAAATATAAAGTTAACTCGGTAACGTGCGCCCTTACCCTGCCCTGGCACTCGTAAGGCGAAGCACCGCAGCACATGAGTGTTGTTACCTTGAACTCACAGTTAATTGCGATTGATCATCCAAAGGTAAAACTCCCCAAAAGTCCTCATTGCGTGAGTTGCCGAATAGTAAATACTATCAAGCAGCCTCAATAGATATACCAATGCCTCAGAGGTCATGCCAACCCAGGCAACTAAATGACGCTGTTTTACGTTTATTTTACTGCGTTCTTCACGCCCCGTTCAAAAAAACCCCAACCCCATAATATTTTAAATCTTAGCTTGCAGTAAGTTATTGAATAACTTACTATTATCAATTGTGCGCTTGTAGCTCAACTGGATA
>DDED01000171.1 GCA_002336035.1 Cellvibrionales bacterium UBA1963 | reverse complement strand
TTAGCACACAAAACACACAGCAAAGGTAAAATGAAGTAAAACGAAGCGAGAGCAATCGACTGTCGCTGTTGGAATGACATTATCGTTGGGTTTAGCTAGCTTGCGACCTGCAGATCAACCGGCGCCTATAAAAATCAATAAAAACCAACAAGTACAGGCATTTAGCAGCAAATTAATTGAATTACACTCTGGGCGGCAAGCCATGCACCAGGGTCAAAAACTGCATGTCAGTGCCGGCTCTGCGGTGCTCGGACAGCGCTTGATAATCGGGATCGGCAAACCAGTCACGTGCGCGCAGCTCAGACGGAAAGCTGACGATAATCGTGCGGCCTTCTCAAGGCGCTCCCCAAAGGTGTGCGTCTGATCGTCGCAGATAGAAATGCTCCACCTATTGGTTAAGTCGTGGGAAAAAAGTCCTTCTCCTAAACCCTGTATTCATCTGCATGGGTGGCATGTAAATTAACTGCCATGTGAACGGGTCTGTCGCTCATTTTTTTCATCGAGTTGAGTGTTTCGATGGAAGGTGAGTTTGATCAAGACGGTCGGCGCATCATCACTGATCGCACCATTGATCGCCTAGCCAAGCATTAAAAACAGGGCATGTCGTGGGTGTGCCTGAACATCCCCCGTCGGGATAGACCGTCATCTCTCCAAGCATAATCCCTTCTGTGGTGTCGTATAAATCAACGCGGACAAAATCTATATTCTCTCCGAGCCTTTCTGCAGCTCTTATCATCTCACTAAGGCTCTCTGGCTTCTGAGGCAGTATAGTGGGCAACTGATCTTTATATTGGGTCAATGGAATAGGCTCCCAATCAGCATCAAAGAATACATTTTTGTTGGTTTTTCTATATAAAGCAGACCCTATGCTTACCGCTTTAACCTTGCCATAAAACGTGTATAGTCTGTAGTCTTTTAAATGGTTACCATCTATTGGCTTAAGTAAACTTTCAAGAATAATCGCCGGAGGGATGTGCTGATATGCCCATTGCTTTGACCTATGTTTGCTCTGCAGCCATCGGTGACAGTGCTGAACAACTTTGGCCTGACTAATTTCAAACTTTGAGGCCACTTCATAATTGATCAATGTCCCATCATTCTTTACCAAATCTTGGCCATTTCCAAATAAATAATACCGCGATTTAAAGCAGAGAATATTCCAACGCCAGCCATGATTTGCCTTGATAAAATAGTTGTCGGGCAAATCGTCAAAAGGAATGGTCTGAGGGTCATCAGTGACATGTAGCAATTTAGGTGTCGACACTTGCCTCGATTCAGCATAACTACGAACTTTGTATTTATCTTGCAAAATAATTAAGTGCGGATTGTGATCAAACAACATTCTCCATTTAATTTTCCGACAAAATTCAACCCGTTTTTGATTACGCAATTTTTTCCAAAAAAAAGATTTAAATGATGCCACCCCTTTATATTGCATGATTTTTTTTTCATTGATCAACCATCTCGAACAATATAAAACTGAATTGAGATGCACATTGTATCGATGAAACAGACACCCCCTGTAAGTACGTTACCTAAGTAACCAGGTTACTTGGTTACCTCATCAAAATAACGAATGCTGGGAGGTGATGCCAGCAATGCCCCCAATGATTCTAAGGTGCCCTGCTCGGCACGCCAAGCGACATAGGCTTCATAGTCAGCGCGAGTTTTCCATTTTTCCAACAGTACGATATTCGCTGGATCATCTTGGTTAGCCAACACCTTCACTTCAATGCAGCCTTCATAGTTACGAGTATCGGGCAAGATCGCGTCAAAGGTCGCGACTAATTCGTCAACACATTCAGGTTTAGCTTGAGCCTCTAAAATAACGTTTACAGTCATATTTTTTCCTTAATTATTCAATGTATTTATTACGTAAATCGCTGGTCATCCAGCAAAGACAGTTCAAACACCGGTAATGTGCGCGGGTATTGATTAGCCCATTGTTGATAACGGCTATAAACAGGTGCATATCGGCAACACAAAGCGAACATAACATCACGCTCTTCACCGCTTAATGTGCGCACGTTAACGGCATGCTGTCGACGTTTATAACGAATACTGGCCTGAGTACTGGCACGTAAATTATGTGCCCAATGCGGATCGATACGCGTGCCACCGCGCGACCCTACAACTAATAAACGCCCGCTTTCGGTCGGAAAAACAGGCAATACTGTCGAGCGAGACAGACCGCTCTTACGGCCAATTGAAGTCAATATACAAGGGTTGTTATAGCCTGACTTATCGTCTTTAGTGAACACCCAAATAATGGGCGAGAACGACAGCCAGCGCACAGACCAAAGATCGGTGAGGCGGCCGATAGTAGAACCGCCAAACCAGCGAATAAATCGCTGCACAGGAGATATTTTCATGACTTAATTGAACGGCTTCATGGCGACACCATGAATAGAGGAGCGAACAATAATGGGGACAGAATCAGGCATGGCGTCACGCTGAATTTTTTCAAATTGAAAGCCCGCCCTGGCCATGGCCTTTTCGGTCTCACGGTTGAGGTGGCAATTGCCAGCGAATTTCCGCCATAAAGGTGTAAGCCATTCTTGCCAGCGCCGTGCCTTAGAATCTTTTTTAGCCGCAACATGTTCGATAAAAATATAATGCCCACCGGGTTTCAGTACACGAAATATCTCGGCTAAGCTAGCCTCAATATTGGCGACAGAACAACAAACCAAAGACGCCACTACATAATCAAATCGATTATCGTCGAGGGTTAATTTTTCGGCCTTTAAACTGGTCAAGCAAATATCATCGCGCTGAATGAACGCAACTTTTCTTTCTAACTGCTTGCGCATCGCGTCATCAGGCTCAGATAACAGTAAGCGAACATCATTACTCGGGTAATAAGCCAAATTAGCGCCAGTGCCAGCGCCAACTTCTAGCACTTCACCTTTCACTTCAGCTAATAACTCGGTCCGCCAATCATGCAAGCAAGCCTTTTCAAGAGCCGACATCGTCCGATCATAAAAAAAAGCCATTAATGCTGACACTGAGGGCGCTCCTAATACAGTTGTTCTGACTACCAGTTTGAGGCGCTATTTACCTTGGAAAACGGCCGGTCGTTTTTCTTTAAAGGCTTTCATACCCTCACGTGCATCGTCAGAGGCAAACACAGGGTTAGCTAATTCATCTGACTGCAGCATCGCTTCTGGCTCTGCGACATCGGTTTGGATCTCACGCAAAGAACGCGTAATCGCTTTTAATGCAACGGGGCCTGTTTTACACAATTCTTCAGCCATGGATTTAGCTTCGGCCAAGGTCTCACCCTTTGGCACCAAGCGATTAACCAAGCCCCATTCTAAGGCCTCTTGCGCGGTGATATGACGCCCCAGCAACACAATCTCTGCGGCCAAGCAGTAAGGAATCTGTCGAGGCAAGCGAATACTTGAGCCCGCCATGGGGTACAAGCCTCGCGCAACTTCGGTCACGCCGAAGGTCGCGTCCTCTGCGGCCACGCGCAAATCGGTACCGGCTAAGATTTCTGTGCCGCCGGCTAAGGCATAGCCTTCAACCGCTAAAATGAGCGGCTTGCTAGGTCGATTGTCACGCAACAGTGCCTGCCAATGCACATTCGGCACTTCACCCATTAAAGTCATAAATTCTTCAGTGCTTTTTTGCTGGCCATCGGCGCCGGCTTTTAAGTCCATCCCAGCACAAAAAGTATCGCCATTAGCGGTCAAGATAGCGCACATCAACTCGTCATCTTCATCAAGCAAACGCCACGCTTTGTACATGCCTAATAACATTTCTGGACTGAAGGCATTCTTTGCTTCAGGCCGGTTGAGTGTCACAATTAAGGTGCGGCCGTGTTTTTCGATAATGCAATTTTTTGTGCTGATACTTAACTCTTCACTCATGTCCAATGCCTGTCATCAATAATAGGAAAACTAAATAATAATTCTAACCAGTTAATGGGGATAAAAGCGTTAAATTATTGTCAACCAGCGTCAGTTAGGCGCTGGAAAATCGCCATTACAGACTTAATGTCGTTGTCGAAGGGCTTCAAAAAGAGAAACACCGGCCGCCACCGATACATTTAAGCTCTCGACAGCACCATGCATGGGGATTTTGAATAAGCTATCGCATCGTTCTCGGGTTAGGCGTCGTAGACCGCCCCCTTCAGCACCCATCACTAAAGCCGTATGACCAGTCAAATCGAGCTGGAATAAGCTTTGCTCCGTTTCACCCGCTGCGCCCATCACCCAGATACCGGCGGTTTGCAAGTTTTTAATCGCTCGGGCTAAATTCTTCACCACCACTAGCGGTGTCGTTTCTGCGGCGCCACTCGCAACCTTTCTAACCACTGGCGTCAAGCCTACTGCATTATCTTTAGGAATGATCACAGCATTTGCTCCCGCAGCATCCGCGGAGCGTAAACAAGCACCTAAATTATGGGGGTCTGTAACACCATCAAGCACTAACAACAATAACGGGCTTTCTGTGCGTTTTATCAAGGCATCAAGAAAACTTTCATCTTGGGCTTGCGACGGTCGACATGCAGCTATAACGCCCTGATGATTAGGCTCTATGGCGTCCAATCCTTCGCTTGAAGGTGCAGCCGACGGCGCCAGTAACGTTGTTATTTCTGACTTGCTGGCCAAATTAACCGCTATTCCTGCCTGTTTAGCAGCGGCACTAATGGCCGCCAAGCGCTTATCGTCGCGACCCGTTTGCAAGTAAATCAGATCAATCGACTTGGCACTATGCTTAATCATTTCTGCGACGGCGTTAATGCCGTATACAAATTCTAGAATTGGCCCTGCCATACAAACTCACTATGCTTTAAAAAGAAGACCGTACTGAAACAACCTGTATTGTCTCAAGCCATCAATGTTATACTGTGAGTATACCGTATAAACTCTGGGTACATACTACTGATAATGAGGCCATCTTTTGAGCTGCAGTCCTATCCCACCAAAACCTAACATCACTGAAAGCGAATTGATTGAGCGTCGAGAACGGGTATTTTTTAGTTTGGCAGCGCTATTTATTTGTGCCATGACGCTACTTAACGTGGTGGGAATTACTCGTTTTATTCAACTAGGTCCCATGCAATTAGCAATTGGGGTGTTGCCCTATCCACTCACTTTTTTATGCACCGATTTAATCTGCGAGTTTTACGGTCGAGCAAGGGCTAACTTTGTTGTCACAGTGGGGCTGGTGCTTAATTTTTTCATTTTGGGTGTTATGTGGCTAGGCAACCAAATACCCTCGGTCGCCGAAACCGCTATGCCGCCTTGGCAAGTACTGCAACTTGCCGAAGCCGTCAGCTTACCTTCTGGTAACAGTGTCGAGGGCCAAATTGAATTGTTTCAGCTCATTTATCAATGCACTGCCGGTGCAGTATTTGCCTCGATGATGGCCTATATTGCCGCACAATATACAGATGTTCGGCTGTTTCACTTCTGGAAAAAACTCACCAAGGGCAAACACCTTTGGCTACGAAACAACTGTAGCACATTGATTAGCCAAGCCGTCGATTCAGTTATGGTGATTTCGATCACCTTTGGAGCGGCTTTTTTGGCTGGCAATATTGCCTTGCATGCATTGCTGGTTTTAATCGGCAGTAATTATCTATTTAAGATGACGGTCGCTCTGATTGACACGGGGCCTTTTTATTTTTTGGTGCATCGGTTAAAAACGTATTTGCACATAGACAATGCACTCGTTGATTAAACACCCAACACCTATTTTACAGTCTTTATTGACGCGAGAAATATTATGCCCGTAATTAGTATTAACAAGACACTCAGCAGTGATCCAGCTATTGCAACGTTGATCATGCATCAAGAAGGCAAGTTCAACCCAGCCAGCCTGGCTGAATTTAATCAAGCGCTGGATCAAGTACTAGCAGATGAAACGATTGCCGGACTAATCATAAGCGGTGAAGAAAAAAAATTTTCTCTGGGCTTAGATCTTCAATACCTCACTACCGAAAAGCCCGATCTTGCAATGGATTTTGTTCACCAATGCATGAAAATGATCGGCCGACTATTGACGCTGCCTATTCCTCTTGTATCCGCCATTAACGGCCATGCCTATGGCTTAGGCGCGATGATCGTACTGGCCAGTGATTACCAAGTGATGCGCGAAGACCGCGGTTACTTTTGTCTGCCTGAAGTCGATCTTGGTATGGTGTTAATTCCTTCAATGAACGCTTTAGTGATCAATAAAATGAACAATCGAGCCGTTCGTGACAGCCTACTAGCAGGGGAAAAAATAAGTGCACCAATGGCTTTAGCCCATGGCATTATTGACCATTGCTGTTCGTTAGATGCACTTTTTACTGAGGCTGAAAAACTCATCCAAGCAATGCTTGGGAAAAATCGCGACGCGGTAAGTGGCTTAAAGAGCGGTATCAACCAAGCGATTTTAACTCACATTGATCAGGCCTAATCACTGCGTCCTAGTCCTACGTTATTAACGCCAAAGAGAGAGGTTAAACACCGTGTTTTTACCTTGTTCTGTTAGCCGAGCAGGCTAACCTGTGATCTAATGAGATTTTAAACAGTATGGATATCGTCTTTGTCTATTCAACCTAAGCCATCAGATAAGCCAAACAGCCAATGGCGACAGTCTTTGCAGACACTTAGCATTCCCTCATTTCGCTGGCTAATCGCCAGTAATTCGGCTTTTTTTCTCGCCATGCAAGGCCAAGTGTTAACTCGTACTTTTTTAGCCTGGGAACTGACGAATGATGAAATGTCACTGGCTTATATTAATATCGCCTTTGCAATTCCAATGCTGTTATTTTCATTAGTTGGTGGTGCCTTGGGTGACCGTTTCGATCGAAGAAAAATTGTCCTCACGGGTCAACTTTTAGTCATTGCTAATGAAAGTTGGGTATTGCTGTTGTTAATAAATAATAACCTGTCTTTTTCACATCTACTGATTGCTGGCATAATTGGCGGAACTATTATTCCTTTAATCATGCCCTCTCGCTCGGCTCTTGTTTACAATCTTGTCGGCGAAAAAAATCTCGGCAGTGCAATTGCTTTATCCAGCACTATAGTCAATTTATCTCGCGTTCTTGGCCCTGCTATGATGGGGCTTGCTATCAGTTTATTTTCTACCAAAGGGGCCTATGTTATTTCAATTGGTTTATTCCTTTTAGCGCTAATATGCATGTCAGCCATTCGCTATCAACCCGTGCTACGCATCCCTTCTGACAAAAAGATTCGTGAAGATATATTGTTAGGTATTCGCTACATCATCGGCTATCGCCCACTGCTTGTTTGCGTGAGCTTTGGCTTATTACCGATGTTGCTCGCCTTGCCGGTGCAAAATCTGCTGGTCGTATTTGCTGATCATGTCTGGAGCGTCGGTGAGCGCGGACTTGGCTTGCTCATGGGGGTTTCTGGTCTGGGTGGTGTGCTAGGCTCTGTGTGGGTTGCTAGTCGTGGTGAGCGAACCGATAGGACTCAATTAATGATCATAACCACGGTTTTATTCGGTCTTTTACTCATCGTTTTTGCTGTAACTAAAAACTTTTATTTAGCGCTCGTGCCGCTTTTATTTGCCAATGCTGCGGCTAGTGCTAGCCAAACACTTAACAATACTATGGTACAAATCCTCGTCACTGATGAACAGCGCGGTCGTATTTCAGCCTTCATGCTAATGGCATTTGGCCTTACCCCGCTAGGGGTATTACCCATGGCTTATTTAGCCCAACTTATAGGTATTCAAAGCTCCACCGTTATTGCTGCAACAGCCTTGCTGTTAGCCGTGTTTTTATTTCATTGGCAAAATCGAGCTCTAAGCCAATTGGATAGCTACGTCACCGACAAGTTAGCCTCGAATCAATAAAAATTGTTAATCCTATCGGCTAAAATAAGCTCTATGATACGCTGATCATTTATTTAACGTAATCGACTAATAGGTATGACAAGCTTATGCATGAAATTATCGCTGAAAAAAATATCGATGCACCATTAGAGAAAATCTGGGCATTAGTCGAAAATTTTAGTAATCTTGACTGGTACAGCCCAGCCACAAAAGTTGAAAAAATCGCTAGTAATAACAGTGACAGAAGCGGTGAAATTCGGCGCATTCACATGGTCGACATGGCTGAACCTGTCGATGAAGTGCTTGATCGGATCGACAGTGTCGGACACAGTATTTACTATCATATCCCTGGTACACCTATGGCCAACTACCAAGTGTGCGTGTCACTTAAGCAGGACGCAAACAGCGGCATTAACGCAAAATGGCATGCGACATTTACTGAGGTCACGATGGATGGACTGACCCCGGAAATGATGATCAGCATGATGGAAGATACCTATGGCAACATGCTCAAGGAAATCGCTAAGGCCGTCCAATAAAAACGGTTGAAAATAATCGTTATCTTCAACACGCTGTTATTGTATATTTAAAGAGTAAATACCGAGCCTAACATGCATATTAACTTTCAACTTGACCTAAGTTAGCATGCATAACTGACCCATTCATCACCGGGTTTTCTGCTGCAAATTTTAATGTTGCTGCCATTTCTGACGGTGCAATTAAACGATTAAATGTCACGCCGCTAGCAATATCAGCAAGAATTTCTTGACTCCCACCCACATGATCACTAAGCATTTCTGTTTCAGTAAAGCCAGGACAAACACATACGGTGTGAATTTCTCTGCCAATTAAATCTTGGCAGTTAGCGCGCATTAGACCAACCATCGCATGTTTAGATGTCACGTATGAGCAACTGTTAGATACTGCTTTTTCAGATAAAGTAGAACCTACATAAATGATCGCTGAGCCTGCCGTCATTGAGGGCAACAATAATTGATTCAGCTCTGCGGGTGCAATAACGTTAACCTGCATAACACGGTGCAAATCATCAGCTGTTACTGTTTCAATATTGTCTTTTAATAATAATCCAGCACTATGGATAATAACGATCTGCGAAGCCAAGTTAACCTGCTCATGAAGTTGACCCGCAATCGATGAAGCCCATTGTGGCTCAGCTAAATCAGCCGAAATATGATGCACGCCTTTAATTTCAGGGTCACGACGTGAAATGTTTACCACCTTATAATTTGCCGCCAAAAATAATTTTGCGGTCGCTCGACCTATGCCTCGGCTGGCACCCGTAATTACTAATAATTTTTGTGTCATATTTTTCTCTGCATATTATTTGTCATAGCTGACAGACACTAACCCCAAAATTCAGGCCAGTCGTTGTTAATGGTCGCCTGCCAAACAGCAGTTCTTTTTTCAAAAAAAGCAACACCGCCTTCAAGCGCATCGGGCTTACGCATACTGTAGTTTAAGCCATCACTCTCATGACTAATAGCATCAGCTAATGATTTATCGCTATTATCCCATAGCAGTCTTTTGTGCATACCCATTACTAGCGGGGAACAGTTGTCAATCATGTCTTTTGCAATCGACATTGCCTCTTCTAAAACGCGACCTTGGCTGACTGATCGACTAGCTAAACCTATCGTTTTCAATTCTTCACCGGTTAGTTTTGGCGCTCTGACCAATAACTCAAATGCTGCCTCCATACCCACAAGCTTAGGCAGCAATGCTGTCATACCAAAGTCAGTAACAACACCTCTTCTATTCTGCAAAAACCCGTATTTACTGTCATTAGCAACTACACGAATATCACATTGTGCAGCAATACTTAAGCCAACGCCAACGGCATGACCATTACAGGCAGCAATAATGGGCTTTCGCAATTCCCATGCCTGAATAGCTAGTGGGCAGCTGTTAACATCGTTGCGCTCAGAGCTGTCAAACGTATTGCCACCAGCACTTAAATCAGCGCCAGCACAAAATGCCTTTCCTGAGCCCGTTAACACAATGACCTTAACAGCGTCATCACGGTCACATTGCAAGTAAGCCGCACCTAAATCAGTCAGCATCTCGCCAGTTAAAGTATTCATAGCCTCAGGCCGATTTAAGGTGATAAGGCCAATGCCGTTTAAACAACTAGTTGTTACTGTGCTTGCCATAAGTTGCGTCCTGTTTGATGATATGATCGATGTAGTCTAGCATTTTAAATACTTATTACTTAGCCCTGTAACGGCTTTATTACATACTTATTAAAAGCATTACCTTCAGGGTTTAACGTGTCTCAGCGAATGAACTATTTGTCATTATTAACTGCTTCAATCACCTGCTAATCCAATGCACCCTCTAAAACCAAGTTATTTTCAATATTATTCCAAATTCAACGGGTGTTCCGTCATGCCTAACAACTGAAAAGCACTGGTTTAACTTTTAATAAGTGATCTATGGATAGGTGATTTTCAGTATATAATACAATTATACTTTGCCAATGTAGGATCTACCATGTCAAACAGACTGACTACCATCGATATCAGCAAAGAGGATCTAAAGTTCTCTTGTGCGCACTTTACGATATTTTCAGCCACCAATCGTGAACGCCTGCACGGTCATAATTTCAAGGTGCGGGCCCAAGTCACTGCCGAGGTGTTCGACAACGGCATGTGCTTTGATTACCAAGAAATAAAATCAAGACTCCGAAGTATCTGCAAGCAACTTGACGAATATGTCCTACTGCCCGGCAATTCACCTTACCTTGCTATTCAACATATCGACGAGCAATACGAAGTTACTTTTAATAACGAAACAATGTATTTTGTAGCCGATGATACTAAAGTGTTGAATATCCGTAATACTACTGTTGAAGAATTTTCTTATTATGTGCTTGAACAAATGATTAACCAAGATCAATTTTTTATTGAGAACAAAGTTAAAAAAATCACCGTTGGCGTGTCTTCAGGCGATGGTCAATGGGGGTCATACTCGTGGACGGCCTCCGACCAATAAATTTTGATGTTAATTAGATTCACTCAATGCTCAGTGAGATCACGGTATGACGAAATTATTAACTGCTAAAGTTGGCCTAGTCACTGGCGGCGGCATGGGTATCGGCAAAGCAATTTGTCTAGCCTATGCAAGAGAAGGCGCCAACGTCGTTGTCGCTGACTTTAATACCGATGCTGGCCTGCAAACCGTTGCTGACATTAGGCAAGCTGGCGGTGAAGCCCATTTTGTTTTTACCGATGTTAGCGAAGAGGCCCCCGTCCAACAAATGGTTGCCGATGCCGTCGCCCATTATGGCCCTATCAACATCGCCTGCAACAGTGCTGCTCTGAGTCGTGGTAGCGGCTTAACGCATGAATACAGCAAAGAAGTATTTGATGAAACCTTTGCCATGTGTACCACTAACACATGGCTCTGCATGAAGGCATTGTTGCCGGTTATGCTTGATAACGGTGGCGGTTCTATCGTTAATATTTCGTCCAATGCATCATTGCGAGGTCATGCGTATAATACCGCTTATGCGGCAGCAAAAGGCGCTGTAAATATTTTAACTAAAAGCTCAGCTGCAGAGTACGGTAAACGTGGAATTCGTATTAATGCTGTGTCCCCAGGCGTGATACGGACCCCTGGCGTAGAAAAATTATTTATTGATCAACCCGAAATGGAACAAGGTCTCAAAAAATCTGCTGTGATGAATCGCTTAGGTGAGCCAAATGAGATAGCCGAAGCGGTTGTCTTTTTGAGTTCAGATCGCGCCTCATTCATTACCGGTCAAGTGCTTTCTGTAGACGGTGGCGGCGCAGTTAAATAACTGCGCCTATAGAATATTAGCCAGGTCTTAATTCATTTAACGCCAAGACATTATCACGCAAAATAAGCCGCTTTTTAGTGTCATCAAACTGCGTTAGCTCAGCCAGATAATCTAACGGTGTTGGCATGCCCTCGATGTGCGGCCAATCTGAACCAAATATTACCCGATCGGCGCCCATGAGTGCTTCAACTTCATAGACATCATCTTCCCAAAATGGATTAATCCAGACGTGCTCTCGAAATACGTCAGCAGGATCTTCCTTGTAGTAACCCGTCACCGCTAAACGATCTCGCGATTGACCCAGCTTACGAAATAGATCCGGCAAGAACTCTGCGCCATTTTCTATTGACGCTATGCGAACATTAGGAAAACGCTCAAATAAGCGCTCAAAACACAAAGTCGCTAAAAAGTCATAGGCAGCCCGTTCTATATTGAAGTGTTTAATGTTTGGTGACATTGCCCCCCCTAACCCGCTGGAGGTAAAACCATCGTTAACGTAACCCTGGGTCGTATAACCTGAGTCAGCCGCATGCACCACAACAGTAATCCCGGCTTCATTAACACGCGACCAAAAAGGATCAAAATGTGGGTGTGAAGGTGATAGTACACCGTCATTGACGGTCCATACTGCAGCAGGACGCATCACCACGGTACGAGCACCGCGCGCAATCGCCCACTCTAATTCGCTGCAAGCAAAATTAACATCGGATAAACTAATGTAGGGTGAAGCGAAAATACGACCTTTGAAGTTACAGCCCCAGTCTTCATCTAACCAGCGATTAAAACCATGAAACTGAGCTTTTACTGCTTCGGGGTCATGCTTGAGTAGCTCCTCATAAAGCACCCCAAGAGTGGGAAATAACCACATAGCGTCGAGGCCTTGCTCATCTAATTTTTCAACGCGTGCCTGATTATTAATGTAATAATCAGGTAAAGGCTCTGATTCACCCATTAATTCTTCGGGCTTTAGTTTATCCGGATTGCCTCGTAAAAAGGCTGATATTGCGCCCGGCTTAGCAATCGGATTCCATGTTGGGTTCGACACGGCATTGGCCACGCGCCCGCCAACAATGTGCCGCATTCTACCGTTAATTTCTGCCCACTGAACACAGCGAGCTTGCATGTTTTTAGGAACGTGTCGAGTAAATGCGTCATGGGATTCATAGTAGTGGTTGTCACAATCAAACGGTAAATAATCCAAATTACTCATTGTATAATCTCATTATGTTATTAGTGTATTTCCAATCATATTCAATCAACGGCTTTCATGCTTTGGTATCATCTTTGTATTCGAATGCACGGCTACATTGGATCAGTTTTTCGCATGGACAGCATAAAGCCCGCTATGCCTGATCACGATGCCCTTAGCCGTCAATCACCTTTTCAAAGGGCGATTAGGCCAGCTAAACAACCCAATATGTAAAAAATTGGCCTGAAAAGAGATCTCATGTGTTTTTTTTGTAATAAAAAAACACATAATTAAATATTCAGTTAATTATTAAATTCAGTAAATTAGTACAGGAGAGCGTGCGAGTATTTTATATGTCATTGATAAATAAGGGTATTTTAACAAAATAAGCGGCAATATTAGTCAGCTGTTAAAAAAACACGGGTTTTTTAACAGCTGAAATGTAAAAAAATTTCGTAAGGGGACCTCGCGACCCATGTTTTCAATCAATGTAATGTGGTTATATACAATTCTCGTAACGTTTCACATTGTTTACGTGCCGAGATCTTCGGCAAAGTTTAGTAATAACCTCATATTTCAACGCTGGCACTGCCGGCGTTTTTTTTGCCTTTAAAAAAGTAGGCCTGCGTTAAACGACGTCCTCGCGCAGTTATCACGTTCCCATCGATGATTGAATGCGACCCTGCGCATGCGCCCTACCTTTTTTTCGTCTTTTTCTTGACCTGCCGTTTAGCCGCCGCCTGAGTGTTACTCTTTGCCGGATGTTTGGCCGAACTCTCAGCGGTTGATCGAGACTTTGAGGCACGTTTGTGCTTTGCTGATCGCCCACTGTCGGTCTTCTTTGCGCGCCCCTTACTGGCCGACTTTTTAGGCCCAGAACGTTTAGCGGACGGCTTTTTTTCCGAATGTGATTTTTTTATTACGCGTGTCCGCTGTGGCGATTGACTATCTTTGAGTTCTAAATCAACTTTTCGTTCGTCAAGGTCAACCCTTACGACAATGACCTGCAATTTATCACCTAGGCGATAAGCGGCTTGAGTCCGCTCACCGACTAAACGTTGCTGCGCTTGATCATAGCGAAAATAATCTTGACCTAGACTATTAATATGGACTAAACCTTCAACAAACAGACCGTCTAATTCAACGAATACGCCAAATCGTGTCACCGCCGTAATCACTCCGCTGAGTTGATCGCCAAGACGCTCTTGTAAATATTCGCACTTGAGCCATGCCATAACATCGCGAGTAGCATCATCAGCTCGACGTTCAGCCATTGATGTGTGAAGCCCCGCTGTGACCATCTGCGCTTCATCGTAGGGATAAATGTGCTTTTTTGCGATGGCCTTTGCTCCAGCCACTCGCCTGACTTGATCGCAAGCTTTTCGGCTGCGGACAATACTGCGTATAGCCCGATGAACTAACAAATCGGGATAGCGTCGAATGGGGGAAGTAAAATGCAAATACGCCGGATAAGCTAAACCAAAGTGACCCTCATTATCAGGTTGATACATCGCTTGATTCATTGAGCGCAATAGCATCACTTGAATCAAATGGGCATCGTCGCGACCCTTAATTTGCTGCATTAAGGCTTGATAGTGTTGAGGCTCGGGCTTTAATGCACCGCCAAGACTCAAGCCTAATTCACCCAAATATAAACGTAAATTTTCTAACTTTTGTTCTTTTGGTGGCGCATGTACTCGAAAAAGTACCGACCGATCTTGAGAGTCTAAAAAGTTAGCCGCAGCCACATTAGCGCACAACATGCACTCTTCAATGATTTTATGTGCGTCATTACGAACTATCGGTTCAATCGTTTCAATTTTTCTATCGGCGTTAAAAATGATTTGTGTCTCAGTCGTTTCAAAGTCAATTGCACCGCGCTTAACTCGTGCCTCACGCAAACAAAGAAAGAGTGCCTTGAGGCTCTGTAAATGGGGTGTCAAGCGCTCCAACCGTTGCATAAGACCTGCACGAGGTGACTTATCAACCAAGCCGAGTGCTTCAGCGACTTCGTTATACGTTAATCGCGCATGCGAATGCATCACCGCCTCATAAAATTGTTGCTGGCGTACCTCACCACTGGCATTGATATCTAACTCACAAACCATACAGAGCCGATCAACTTCTGGCTTTAATGAGCATAAGCCATTGGATATGGCTTCAGGTAACATCGGCACTACGCGGCCCGAAAAATACACGGAGGTAGCACGTTCATACGCCTGTTGATCTAACGCACTATCGACAGGTACGTAATGCGAAACATCAGCAATGGCCACCCATAAGCGGAAGCCACCGTCGGCTTGCGTTTCACAATAAACGGCATCGTCAAAATCACGGGCATCTTCACCGTCGATCGTGACTAAGGGAAGTTCACGTAAATCAACACGATGAATCTTGTCTTGCTCTTCAGGCTCATCAGCTAAAGCATTGGCCTGCGCCAGCGATGCCTCTGACCATTGGTGTGGAATATCAAACGAGCGAATCGCTAAATCAATTTCAAGCCCTGGCGCTAATGCGCTGCCAAGCACTTCATCTATGACGCCCTGCGCGGCTCGATGAATCGTTGGGTATTGTTCAATCGCGACCGTGACGTAGTCACCAATATCAACATCGAAGCCATCGACCCCGTTGGGTAGTAAAATATCTTGGCCAATACGCGGGTTATCAGGCACGACAAAATAACCTTGGGCTTCACGATTTATTCGTCCGACAATGTGAGAGTATGCACGCGACACAACTTTTTCAATTTTACCTTCAATACCCCCTCGTCGACTACGACCAATGGGGGTCACCAGCACTTCGTCACCGTGAAAGACCTGACGCATTTCGCGCTCATTAAGGTAGATATCTTCTTGATCAGCCAGCAGTAAAAAACCGTAGCCATCGCGATGGGCATCAATTTTTCCACTCAGCATGGCATTCGGGTCCGGTATATAAAAACACTCGTCGTGCTTACGAAAAGTCAACTGACCATCGCGCTCCATGGCTTTAAGCCGACGACGCAGTGCTTCTCGGCCTTGCTGACCTTTTATCGCCAACTGATTCAATATTTGTCGACGCGTCAATGGCCCTTGTTGCTCAATAAGACTTAGTAAATGTTCACGACTCGCAATAGGATGGTCATATTGACTCGACTCACGTTCGGCATGGGGGTCATTGACTGGACTGGTTTGTTTAGGGCGTTTAGCCACAAGTACCTCAATAATATTCAATTATAATCAATCGCAGTGCCTACCTTACCACTAACAACGGCTAGCCGGCATAAATGGTCGATGAAGAGGGTATAATTGACACAACAAAATTGACAGTTATGCTTACGATCGTTAAAGTGCTCGACCCATCAATACATTATTTAGCAAAACCATCGACAGCAATGCCCAGGTGGTGAAATTGGT
>DDED01000086.1 GCA_002336035.1 Cellvibrionales bacterium UBA1963 | reverse complement strand
ATTCATAAACCACGACCATTGACCGCCAGTTCTCTAATAAACCCTGGCTGTTGATGGTCTCTCCATTTGACCCAATAATAATTTTTGCATGCTTAAATATATCGGCGGCACCTTCGAAATCGCCTAAATCAAAACGTTCAGTATAAGTAAATAATAAATTAGTAATGTCTTGATCGTGGTTTCTCATCTCGGTCCTAAAATAACTTTTTGGTTGATCATTTTATGTTTCATCTTTTTGTGAAATATCATACCGAACAACCCGTAAACGACAGCGGCTTTTATTTCTTTCATAAGTTTTTCAGGATAAAGTGCGCATTACAATGGCGAACACTGATTGATCAGCCTTCGATTCATTAATCTCAAACCTCACGCTGTTCATTTTAACAACAATAAGATCAACAAACAGCCATTATGGTTAGATAAAATACAACATGCGCTGTGCTGTATTTTAATTTTTCTCACCAAGGAGTGGTCCTTATTCGGCCTGAATGGATCCATTTGTCCTGAGAAGCAACGACTGAAAATGAGCCGTTTAGCCGGTATCGATGAACCCTGCAAAATGATTCTCAGTAGTAACCGTAATCCTTACCAGCCTCAATGCCATTGCTAAAACCTATCGGCGGTCTTTTCAAAACTTGTTGCAACAAGACGTTCAGTTGATAAAAGCAATAGATGAAACTTTTTCTGCTTATGATTCCTCATCAATAGGTCTCAATTTTTAAATTCTTATGGCCATTTTTTTCTTAATGCTGGTTTTTATTTAATCGACTTGGGGTTTGACGCCGGCATTAACACGGCTCGAGTGAGCTCACTTTGCACGTATGAAGAGTGTTCACTAATGAATAGCTGCGCTTTAATCGTTGTCAATTAAGCCCACAATTCCGCTTTCGGTGATAACCGGAGTATTCGTCCAAGCCCCTTCTGGCGTGCGATACCAGCCTGCAGCAGCGAGTGCCCCGCCATCACAATGAATCACCGTACCCGTTATCCATTGGGATAATCGACTGGCCAAAAACAATGCACTCCCCGCAATGTCATCAGGCTGACCAAAGCGGCCAAGGGGAATCCATTCTTTGACACGGGGGTAATTGGCTTCGCTAATCCACTTCTTGGGTTGGACTTGATCGGTTTCAGTGGTCTCTGGTGCGATAGCATTGACACGAATATTATCAGGGCCCAACTCAAGGGCAATACTTTTAACAAAGCCTTCAATCCCTAACTTATAGGCACCGTAAGGGGCAATGTTAGGCATGCCGCGATACCCTTCAATCGATGAAATACAAATGATACTGGCCTGCTGCGCGGCTTGCTTTAATAAGGGAATGGCGTCACGTGTGCAGATCATTAACTGACGTAAGTTAACGCTAAACAAGTCATCAATGTCGTCGTCAGTCATCTTCACAAACGGTTTGATACGACCTAAAAAATCACCCACATTATTAACCAGCACATCAAGATGGCCATGAACGGACTGCACTTTTGCCATTAATGATGCGACCTGGCTTGAATCACAGACATCACATTCAACAGCGAGCAATGAATAGTTATGCTCGGCAAACCAGTTTTCGGCTTGCATCAATTTTTTAGGATCCTTGTCAGCGAGAATTAGTTGCGCGCCTTCTTCAGCAAACAGCCTTGCGGCGGCAAAACCAATACCGCTTGCCCCGCCAGTCACTAAAGCAATTTTATTACTCAATAGTCTGTCAGACATAGCTTATTCCTCTCGTTATTATTAACGCGCGATGATGATAATTATTCAACACGAACCACTAACTTACCCAATGCTTTGCCCTCATTTAAACGGGCTAAGGCTTGCTGAATACGATCAAATGCATGAGGTTTATCGAGCAGAGGCTTTAGCAAGCCCTGCTGATACCACGCAAAGAGTTGATTAAAATTGCTTTGATTCATTGAAGGGTTGTCAATTGCTGACATGCCATAAGCCACGCCAATCACTGCAATCGATTTCAAAATCGTATAATTGACCGAAAAACGAGGAATCTCACCGCCAGCAAACCCCACGACAAGATAACGTCCGTTCCAACCCAGGCAACGAATGGCCTGCTTAAATAAGGCATCGCCAACGGGATCAAAGACGACGTTAACCCCTTTATTGTCAGTCAACGCCATCACGCGGTCTCTTAGATTTTCTTCGCTATAATTGACCGCAAAATCAGCCCCGCATGCTATAGCCCGCTGGCATTTCTCATCACTGCTGGCACCTGCAATAACGGTCGCACCCATGGCTTTGGCAATTTGCACCGCAGCACTGCCACAACCTCCAGCCGAACCTAACACCAATACCGCCTCGTCTGGCTGAAGGTTACCTCGCTGTTTAAGTCCGTGCATGGCCGTGCCATAGACCATATTAAAGGCCGCGGCATCATCAAACGTCATGGTGTCAGGTATGGTCATCACTTGCTGCATCGGTGGTGATACCAGCAACTCTTGCGCAAACGCTCCAATGCCTGTCATGGCCAAGACACGCTGGCCAACCGCAATATCGGTAACGGCAGAACCCACTTCGATCACCTCACCCGCGCACTCACTGCCAGGTATAAAAGGCGGTTCTAGTTTCATCTGATACAAGCCACGAGTGATCAAGACATCGGGGAAATTTAAGCCGATGACATGATTTTTGATCCGTATCTGTTCGGCACCACAAGGTAATGATGACTGTTCTTGGAATAGTAATCCGTCTTCGCCCGTTAAGGCTTCACAAACCCAAGCTTTCATTAGAATCTCCAATGTGTGTGGATGGAAAAGGCTTATCGCGGTTATTTTTATGTTGACAGAGCTTAGGAGAGACTACAAGTCTTGACGGGTTCGTTTTTACCATGAAACAACTTGCAATAAAAATCAAAAAACCACACTGTTTTTAGAATGGGGGCGGCATCGTGAACAAAGTTTGTCTAGGCTTGTTTACGGCGCATGCTACCGATAACCAAAAGCGGTAACGCCATCAATAAAATACCTAAACTACCGATGATGGGTACAACTGTTAGCGACCCATAGCTCTTTGAAAATAAAGAGTCAGCAACATATGAGGAACGGTCAAAGCGAATAAACCTATAAAGATAATTCTCAGCCATTGGGTATCGACTGATTGAAACGGCACTGATACGTAAACCACACCCATTAATAATAACGTTAGTAGCATAGGCGGCACGACTCTATATAAGAGTTTTAGCCATGACAAGTCAAACTCATCTTTAATTGATAAGGTATGTAAGAGCGAATGCAAACTGCAAAAGTAAGCAATGAAAAACAGTAGCGGGTCTAAACAATAGGCGCTAATACCAACCCCTGTCATGGTCAAAAATCGACTAAGAGATAAAATTTTTGACGCGTACAGACCAACTAAAATAGCCGATATCGCAACACTCTGCATACTAACAATGATGATTGAAATTGCTTGATCCGATAAAAAGAGTGCATGAAAATACCCTGCAATAGCCTCAGCATGAAAGCAAGCTGGCGCGGTGACCACTAAAGCGGCCAAGCTCATCTGCATCAGTCCGCCACCGAAACCCTGCCAGTCATGACGAAAATGTAAAACAGCCATTAGTAAAAACACGATCAATGCGGTACTGGGCAAAAGCAACCAAAAACCAAACGCTAATGCAGCAATACCGATATACAGTGAGTAATATCTCAAAAGACGAAGCCAATAAAATCGACTAACACCAAGTTCTGAAGGTCCTCTAGACTCATTTATTTTTGCCAGGCGAGCGATCATCATCACATCAAGTGCGCCATGCGGCATACCGACTAATGCCATTAAAATCACTAAAATAGGAATTTTATAGGTGAGCGATGCGTCATACGCTAAAGCAAACAGCACCGACAGCAAACAAAAGCCTGCAAAAATCTTAATTATCGGCGGGGTCGTTTGATTGCTTAACATTTTATCACTGAATATGTTGTCGCTTAATAAAGGGCGTTTAAAAACGGGCGCTTTGGCATCGCTTTGATAATGGCAAGTAAATCTCGATAACTGGCCCGCTCGGTCATAAATCGCGTAAATTGAACACTATCCGTTTGCTCTAACAAAGTCATAAATAATGCCGGAGCGATATCCATGTGCTTGGCTAGCACCCGTAAAAATATTTTATCCATCAATCGGTAACGAGACTTAATGGGTTGATAGGCAGGCCAAGGTTGGCCTTCCAGCAAAGCGGTAGCGACAACTTGCGCCCATCGCTGAACAGACGCAAAGGCATAACCCGTGGCTGATCGCATATGACCACCAGCGATACCCGCAAAATGCCAAGAGTCTGTATCGGGTACCGGCGCATAAACAGCCATCGGCAATATGCCTTGCTCACGGCGCTGTATCGTCATGTCAATGTCACCATAGCGAGATCTTATCGCTTGCTCGGCATCGCGCGCTAAATCGTCAAACGATAATGGCTGAGGTGAAAAAAACGTTAGTTCAAATAAGGCCTGATGGGTTGATATCGGCAATACGTAATCAAACTGTAATGAGCCATCACGACTTTCTAAATTATGCATCAGTTCAACCTTGTCTGGATTAAATAATGCTTGACGAGTCTCGAGCCATGCGCCAGCAAAACATTGCACCAGTCCCTCTTGCTTTTTCAACGGAGCGTGACGAGTATCGAGGCAGTGTCTAGCATCGATATGATAATCGCTGCTGCGCACCGATACCTTATGGCCTTGATCGTCCGCTTGAATAATCGTTTGCTCACCATAAAAAGAAACGTTATCGTGTTTCTCAATAACCGACAGGGCAAACTGATAAAAGTCTTCAGCTAACATACAGCAATAATCGTTTTTTCCATTGATACTCGACTGAGCGACTTCACGACCGTTATGACTCACGCTCCATTGTGACCATTGCCGTCTAATTAAGGGCTGTAAGTAACGCGGCACTGACGCCTGCCCCCAAAAACACCATGTTTTATCTGCGTTTGGCTCGGCCAACCGGTCAAGCATGATGATGCGCCCTTGGTAACCCCGTAACAGCAGTGATAAAGTTAATGACATAGCGGCCATGCCTGCACCAAGCGTGACAATATCGGCTGTTTCATGCCTCATAAAGACGACGGCTCTAAATCGAGCAAAT
>DDED01000067.1:25324-27963 GCA_002336035.1 Cellvibrionales bacterium UBA1963 | reverse complement strand
CCAAAGAGCTCTGGGTACTGCAAGCGGACGGCACTGCAAAACTTAGAATCGATCTCTTTGAAACGCTCGGCGACTGAATCATTATGCGGATGATTTGATAACCGGTGTGGGTCTTATATCCTGATGCCAATATCGAGATCGCCACATTTGCTGAATCAATGGTAACACTAAGATCAGATTCGACTATTTTTTCCTGGCGAAGGACATGCCCCATTTTTTTGGAGTCGTAATTTTCTTCACAAAGATTGAGTGCGTTACACCTTATTGATGAGTTGTCGACGATTGAATGGGAGTTAATCATTCCACACTGTAATGATAGTAAGCAATAGTAAAGTCAAACAACCGATAGGGTTGATGAAAGCATACGATCATCAGTGCGTATTCATGATGTTTGGTGGACAGAGAGAGTCAAGCCGATCACGATGTAATGGATTTCTTTTAATCCTGATCTCTTTTTAAAATCAGTGTTAAAATTGAAAGACACTAAACTTTATAAGTAAATTAAAATGTTGGATTTTTAAATGATTCATCTCAATGATCGTCTGTTAATGGGCAAGGGGAATCAAAAGAGTTGCTATAGACACCCATCTAACCCTAACTGTTGCATTAGAATTTTTCACATATGGAATAAGAGAACACAAGTACGGTGCTTTAGGGAGTTAAAGTACATCAAACGCTATAAATCTCTAACCATAGATTGACACCTTATTCCCCATTACTACGGTACAACGATAACCAATCTTGGAACTGGGTATATTTTTGAAAGAGTTAAAGATTGGGATGAAAATGATTCAGAGAATCTTCTGAATTATGCAAAAAAAACCCAATAAAAAAGAAATCGGATTATTTATTACGACAATGTACAAGACGTTTCTTAGTAAAAAAGCGCATGTTAGCGATCTTTATCCAAGTAATATCCTCGTGCAAAAGAAAGATTCTAAGTCTGATATAAGCTTAATGTTGGTTGATGGTATTGGGGGTTCAGACTTTATTAAAATCTGCGATTACTCAGATACTTTTATGAAGAAAAAACAATGCGTAAATTCATCTATTTGAAAAAATGGCTAAGGTTGACATACGATGATATTGTTTGATTCTCTGTTGTAAAAGACTCCATTCATACTCGATTTTGTGTTGCTTGTCCGTTAGCAAGTGATACTTTCTTTTTTAGCGTCTCTTGTTTTGAATCGCCATATGGCATTGGTGATTGTGATCTATTCAATTGCATCATTGGCGACTATTCGTGCAGTAGACTGCATATGGCTTGGAAGACAGGTTTGAAAAAAATAGATCAGCCAATGTGTGGTCAAGCAACGTGTTTGATTCTTTTTAATACCCCGTATCAATGTAATACCCCGTATCAATATAATACACTGCGCTTTATTTGCCTGCGTCTTTTGTTCATGCACGGTCTACGGGTTAATTAAGGGCATCAATGACGCAACTAAAATGCCGATCTCCTAATCGCTTTATTGTGACGTATGGTCTAACACTATGTTGTCTGTTACGAGCGCACCGATGACTATTGAAGAAATTTAAATATCTATATCAAACGGTTCCTTTTTGGCACACTATTTTTTAAGTGGATCGATTTCATCTGATACACTGTAGTAGCATGGCCCTTATGTGAAGTGTCATATAAAATTTTTAATAAAGCTATAAAATATTACGGTAAAAGGTGCGTTAATGAAATATTTTCTTATTACAGCGATTGTTTTTGTTGTTACTGCTGGCTTTGCCCATTTAATTTCTTTTAACAGTATTGACGTAAATCAATCAAATCTTTTATGGCAGCTATTACTCCTTACTTTTTTCATTCAATGGCTTGCCTTTTGCCCTGCTTTTTTTTTAAAGACTGAAAAATTTTATGATCTAACGGGTAGTCTTACTTATTGCAGTGTATTCAGTTATGTTTTGTTTGTTACAAGCAGTGTTCAAGGTGTTCAAGCTGGAAATCTAATTGTCGCTACGGCAGTTATGGCATGGGCTGCTAGGTTAGGTATATTCTTGTTCACACGCATTTTAAAGGACGGGCAAGATTCGCGTTTTGAGTTGATAAAAGTATCTTTCCCCCAATTTCTTATGACGTGGACATTGCAAGGTATGTGGGTGTTTATCTGTTCCTCTGCGGCTTTAGTGGCCATTAGCAGCCCTACAGGCGTTGTGGTGAACAGTATGTTTATTTTTGGTCTAGCGATGTATGTTTTTGGACTGATAACTGAAATTATTGCTGATCATCAAAAGTCATCTTTTCGTTCATCGAAGAAAAATAAAGATATGTTTATCAATCAAGGCCTGTGGGCAAGATCAAGGCATCCAAATTACTTTGGTGAAATTACGCTATGGTCGGGCATTGCAATCATGAGTATGCCGTCATTGAGCGGCTTAAATTATATGGCGTTATTCTCACCCGTTTTCACCTATTTATTGCTCAACTACGTCAGTGGCATCCGTTTGTTAGAGGCTCGTGGTTTAAAAAAATGGGGGCACCTGCAGAGTTACCATCAGTACTGTCAAAACACCCCTAAATTAATTCCTAGAGTCTTTAGTGTGAAAAACGATTAAGTTTTTTTCATGGCATATCAAAATACAACAACGGTGGTGCATGTAGAGTTTTTTATTGTTTTATTGTTTTATTG
>DDED01000067.1:24826-24993 GCA_002336035.1 Cellvibrionales bacterium UBA1963 | reverse complement strand
GTTTTATTGTTTTATTGTTTTATTCGTGGTGGATTTTTTAATTACTTTCATTGGCTCATTCTAAAATAACATTTACCGTGGATTGACGAAAACTCTCATTATCAGCATCGCTCTATAAATTGTTTCATGGTCAGTTAAATGGGGAGTTGAGTGGAGAGTTGAGTGGA
>DDED01000067.1:13345-24447 GCA_002336035.1 Cellvibrionales bacterium UBA1963 | reverse complement strand
GGAAAGTTGAGTGGTAAGTTGAACGGGGAGTGTGGTTGTGGCTCAAATAGAAGATTAACTTTTTAGTGTATTTAGATCACGGGTGACTATAAAGAATGCCAAACAAATTTTCTATGCTAGAGAATTAGTCTTTATCTGTTCGGATTTGAGTATTTGGGTGGCTTACCCAATGCTCAAAAGAGCTTCTCTAATTAATATGTCCTGATTCATCGCGTTATAAGTATGAGCTTTTCAAGGAGAAGCTCTTCGTCGGTGTGCTGGTTAGTGGTGGCGCGCTTGCTATTATAGATAACGCCGCTGGTCGTTATACGTTTCTCTAGGTATTATAAATGGTTTTCAGAGCTACAGCAGATATCGATTGGTTACACTTTTTTAAAGCAGCGTTCAGGAAAAAAAGTTTCAACCAAGAGGCCAAAGATCGCATCCTTATGCATATATTTAACGCGGCCAAAACAGTTTTTTGGGGGTTGGTGAATTAAATCATAGCTTCTGTAAACGTGTTTAAAAGCTCGGAGCGAGATCGTCTAAAAAAGAAGAGAGACAATTAGACGGTAGGCTTCACGTGTAGCTCTACTATGGGCTTGACGCGGCAGACTTCTGCGCATAATGTGGTGTTGCAATATAAAGCAATCTCTATGAGTGAAAGAAGTTAGTTTTTTGCTCAATACATCGTTTTTTTCACTCTGAGTTAAGTGAGGCATTATGGACCACTATAAGTTAGTGTTACCTGAGCATATTAACCATTATGGCCATTTATTTGGTGGTAATCTACTGAACTGGATTGATGAGTTTGCCTATATTACGGCAACGGTTGATTACCCTGGCAGACGATTTGTCACGGTAGCGATGGATAATGTCGAGTTCCGATACGGTATTGATAACGGTGAGGTGTTGCTCTTCCGTGTAAACCAGCAGCGTTTGGGACGCACCTCCGTGAGCTATACGATCAGTGTTTTCGGAACGGTTATTTGTAGCGACCCAGATAAGATTTTATTTTCTACCAGCATGACCTTTGTTAATGTTGATGCTAATGATAACAAACAAGCAATTTAAGGGCTTATTTCCGTTGCCCGGCTAAAAAATCTGCCAACCGATCAATGGCATCACTCAAGACATAATGTTCTGGTAAAAAGACAATTCGTAAATGATTTTTGCTATTAAGGTTAAAGGCAGAGCCTTGAACTAATAACATCTTTTGTTCGACCAATAGGTCTAAGACAAATTTTTCGTCGTCGACAATGGGGTAAATTTTTTCATCAAGCTTCGGGAACATATAGATCGCACCCTTGGGCTTTACGCAACTGACACCGGGAATTTGAATCAGTTTGTTATAGGCTACATCGCGTTGCGCACCCAGTCTGCCAGTAGGCAACACTAGGTCATTAATACTTTGGTAACCACCTAATGCAGTTTGTATAGCAAATTGTGCTGGCACATTAGCGCAGAGTCGCATCGACGCTAATATATCTAGGCCTTCGATAAAGTCTCGGGTTTCGTTTTTTCTACCGGTAATGACCATCCACCCAGAACGGAACCCTGCTAGACGATACGATTTTGACAGCCCGTTAAAAGATAGGCAGAGTAAGTCATGCGCTAGTGTGGCAAAGGGGGTGTGTTGCGTACCATCGTAGAGAATACGGTCATAAATTTCGTCTGCACAAACAACGAGATGATGATCTCTCGCTAGATCAGCGATTTGTTCCAATGTGCTTTTTTCGTAAACTGCACCGGTAGGGTTGTTGGGATTGATCACCACGATTGCACGCGTTCTATCGCTGACTTTACTTTTTATGTCAGCAATATCGGGTTGCCAATCGGCCTGCTCATCACAGACATAATGAACTGGCGTGCCACCACACAACGATACGGCTGCTGACCATAAAGGATAATCGGGTGCGGGAACGAGTACCTCATCGCCGTTATTAAGAAGCCCTTGCATGGCCATGACGATTAATTCACTCACACCATTGCCAAGATAAATATCGTCAACCTCAACGCCATGAACACCACGTAGTTGAAAATCTTGCATAATGGCCTTTCGGGCAGAGTAAAGCCCTTTCGAGTCACAGTAGCCTTGTGCCTCGGGAAGATTGCGAATGACGTCCTGAAGAATCTCATCAGGTGTGAGCATGTCAAATGCAGCAGGGTTACCGATGTTCAGTTTAAGTATGCGGTGCCCTTCATCTTCTAGGCGTGTGGCTTCACGCAGCACAGGACCGCGAATGTCATAACATACGTTTTGTAATTTGCTCGATTTACTGATTTTCGCCATAGTTTTGCTCGAGGTTGCTGTACGGGTCTGTTCATTTTATATTCTCGCACAATGATTATAGACTCACCTTGGCGTAGCTGGCGATGAAATATCAACAAAATTTATGCTGTCTAGTTAAAAAATAGTCTCTATAGTTGACTCAATCAATTAAAAACAGGTGCAATATGGCAAAGCTAGAAAAAACAGACCAACAATGGCAATTAGAACTGACGCCAGAAGACTATGCAATTACTCGAAAAAAAGGCACTGAAAGGGCTTTTAGCGGGGAGTACAACGCACACAAAGTTGCTGGTAACTATCTGTGTAAGTGCTGTCAGAGCCAATTGTTCGATTCGGGGCACAAGTACGATTCGGGCTCAGGCTGGCCCAGTTTTTTTCAGCCAACACAGACGGATAAAGTTGATGAGCACATCGATGTTTCTCACGGAATGAAGCGAGTGGAGGTGACGTGCAGTCAATGTGATTCCCATTTAGGTCATGTTTTTAATGATGGGCCAGCGCCGACAGGGTTGCGTTATTGCATCAACTCAGCATCGCTGTGCTTTTCTCCAGCAGAAGATTAATCTTGCGGTTATAAGTGCCGTCGCTTTATTGAGGGTAGATAATTGGTTGATCAAACACATCGAACTTTTGATTGGATTTTTAGTCAAGCTCTGAGGCGTTTTGCTTCGCGTGCTGACCTGGACGCTCATTTACCTAAGCCTTTATCGAGACACGTTTTACTGGCAAGATCTGATGCCGATTACTTATCGATCATGTGTCGTCGAGTCTTCCGGGCCGGCTTGCAACACAAGATGGTTGATGCAAAATGGCCAGCTTTCGAAAAAGCCTGCTTCGGGTTTAATCCTCGGGTGTTAGCAGCTCTGAGCGATGAAGGTCTAGAAGACATTCTTCAAGCGGAAGGAATTATTCGGCATTGGGGCAAGCTTAAATCGATCAGAACCAATGCAGTAATGGTTGAGGACTTAGCGCAAACGCATGGTAGTTTCTCGCAATGGTTAGTTGATTGGCCTAGTGACGATCTGGTGGGTCTTTGTTTTGAACTTAAACGACAAGGAGCTCATTTAGGTGGGCATTCAGCCCAGCGGTTTTTGCGCATGGCGGGTATCGACACGTACTTACTAACTAACGATACGGTTGCAGTATTGATAGGCCTTGGTGTGGTTGATCGGCCCCCAACGTCTAAAACAGCTCTTCGAGAGGTACAGGCGGTCTTTAATGATTGGGCCGAAGAATCTGGCCGGCCATTTTGTGAGATATCGCGAATACTAAGCTTTTTAGCGGGCTGAATGGTAGTTATTATCATGATTTTAGCGCTTCACAACGGCCGCGGTCATCCTTGATATGCAGCATAATTGCTCGGCGTTATTATGAATTAAAATTTCCCACACTGAGCTTCTTTTACCCAAGTGAATGGGCGTCGTAATGGCAGTTAATAGGCCCGTTCGCGAGGCTTTAAGGTGGTTAGCGTTGATCTCTTGCCCTACGCAGTAATATTGACGTTGGTCAACGGCAAAATTTGCTGCATAACTTGCCACTGTTTCGGCAAGTGCTAGGTTAGCGCCGCCATGCACCAGACCAAAAGGTTGATGAATAGCTGGGCCTGCGGGCATTGTCGCAGTTAAAGAATTTTCGTTTATAGCGGTTATGCTTATATTTAATGTGGTCATCAATGTACCACGCCCGTCGATCCCTTGTTGCAGTTTTTCTATCATGTCAAAACTGACGGGTTCAAACCAAATACTCATTGATTTACTCTCGGTAAGCGATTGTGTATGGCGTCATTATTCGATGAGTCATCCGTCAAATTAATCAGTGTAACGCCTGATTTGGTGATGTTGGATAGTCATCCATAAAGACGAATGGGTGAAGTGCCAGCGCAACCCCTTTGCGGATATGACTCGGACTACTAAATATATTTTCACGGCGTATAAATCGCCCATTGCCTCGGTTTGGATCAATCATTCGAGTTAATTCAATGCCACCGGCGCTTTGAAACAGACGGTTCCCATTGACGTGATAGATTGTAATAAAAATGGATACAGCGGGAATCGTTTGCATCCAGTCAAACCCTTGTGACACACCGTTACCCGAGCCTTTAATTTTCGGTTTACGACTCACTCCGTCCCATTTAGCGATGCGATTATGACTGCTGCTAAAATTAACTTGACGTTCAATGAGATCAGTAAATACCACTGCATCAATGTTGCTGTTTTTTTTCATATCTTGCAATACAGTAACCATCACGCGCATAAATGCCCGCTGGTTGATTTGTGACGTGTAGCTGTCATAGGGCTGACCGTATTGTCGAACAGCTTTTCGCCATGCTTGTTGAAACAAAAGGTTACTAGTCATGTCATAGCCACTCTCTTTCAGTTGTTTTTTAACGTAGTTATCGACTTTATTTTCTTCATCACGTAAGTACTGTTTTGATGGCGTACCAAAGTTAATATGTGCCATAACTATTTTTTTTACGGGTGTCGAGTTGAGCGTTTCATCGTCATAAGAAAAGGGGTAAAGTGTGCTATTGATAGCGGTATTTTGACAGGCAGGCAGGCTTAGCCCACACAGAATAAACAAAAAAAAGTGAATCCATTTTGGGATGATTTGAGTGATTTTCATGCCATATTCCCTAATAGTTATTAGTTTTTTTCATAACTTTATTCTGTTAATCGAGTGCCATTACTGAATGCATATCGTTGCTGACGCGGTTTATCATAGCGGCTTAGAAGCCAAGTGCAATCTATTTTAAGTGGTCTCACTCGAGGGAGTTTCAATCGCGCTATGTTTTACTGTGTAAAATGTTTATTCCATATTCGCGGCGCAAGTCATCAATGGATCGACTGAGGTATTTTTCTGGACATTCTAGCGGCCATTTTTTTTTCATCTTTCGTGCATGTGAGAATACCTTTCGCATTGAATGAAAGTTTTTTCGATAGATATCTACCATCCCTCGAACGCCATAATCTTTATAAAGGTCACGATAAAGGCCTTTAAGTTGCGGGAGTTTAGTGTAGGCGATGAGGCTGGCCAACCGAAAGTTACAGCCGAATAACACCCAGATATCTAAAAGAGCTTCTTGTTCAATACTCGTATCTAGGCCAAATATGACGTGTGTACAATCATGGTTTCTGAGTAGATTGCCGCTGTCACAATTATCCTTTAATGGTGAGCGTGAAGCCGGGAAAGAGTCATAATAAATTTCTAGTCCTTCATGCATCGTTAAGTCGCAGTTTTGTTGTTGCACAATATCCATCTGAATATGATAGAGCAGTAATGCTGAATCTGTCAAAGTGGGCTGTATGCCATTGTGTAGTCAAAAAAAACTTAAAGGGTCCATTAATAATACAACTTTTTTAATCGCTCGCTCGTCGGTTTTTGTTTTACAATAGGGTTTATTTTAAGCGAGCATTCTATTGACTCATACAATGAAAGATATTGCTTCAATAGCACCGTTGCATTATACCCATGCGGGTCTAGCTGAACCGCACGCCAATGAGAGTCCTGTGGTTTTGTTGCATGGCATGCTGGGCATGGGACGTAACCTTGGTGCATTAGCCAGAAGTTTGGCCCATGCGTATTCTGTATTCAGTGTCGATTTGCTTAATCACGGTGGCTCCCCTCGAACTAGCGCAATGGATTTTTCCTTGTTAGCTGACACCGTTGTCAGTTTGTTAACAGATCTTGGCATTCCCAAGGTCCATTTTGTTGGTCACTCCTTAGGGGGTAAGGTCGCCATGGCTATTGCCCTTAAATATCCCGAGCGAACCGATAAATGCATCATCGCAGACATCGCTCCGGTAGCGTATGAACCTGAACATAATGACTTATTTGCTGTTTTAAGTGCGATTGATTTATCACAATTCAGCCAGCGAGCCGAACTTCAAGCTTATCTGAGTGACAAGCTTAACGAGGCCGCAGTCATTCAATTAGTCTTGCAGAATCTTGAGCGATCACCCACTGGTTGGCAGTGGCGAATGCATCTTCCCGCAATCATTGCTAGTTATGACGCCTTACGGGGTAGCATAACTTTACCTGATCAGGGGCAACCGGCGAGTTGCCCCTGTTTGTTTTTATCCGGTGGCCGATCGCCATATTGGCAGCCCGAGTATCAAGCTAGAGCTAACGCCTTATTTTCAGCAGCAAGCTTTAGCACTATTGTTGATGCGGGACATTGGCTTCATATTGAGCAGGCAGAGCGATTCAACGGGGAAGTTGCTCGTTTCCTTTCCGCTTCTGACCATTAGGGGGTATTGACTTATGGCGCAACCATTACGTGGTGGGAGGGAATCGACTTTTTTGTAAAATTTATTTTATTGGTCTGAGTAATAATTCAATTAAAAACAATGGCTTAACGATATTTCTTTGGGCCTCAGTACGAGCAGGCTGCTTTTTTTCTGATAAAAGAGTTTGACTTGTTGTTCGTAAAGCGTACTATGTAGATCCCTTGGTCCCTATTTAAATTGCTGGTAATGCGGTTTTTAGCATTCATTGACAATAAAATAGGGCACTGCAGCTTTCACGTTTTCTCTCAAAAGCTGCCTTTTAAAGCACTTTCTAGTGTTCAACCCCTTTTATTGGCGTTAATGCCTGTCCTCATTACCCTTGTTGTATTTTTATATGAGGGGTTTTAGACGTGAAAAAAATAATTGCTGGAATGCTTATGTTTTCTTGTATTGCATCGATCCATGCTGCACAAGTTAGTTTTTTAAGTGGCAGCACATCCACGCCATACACGAACGAGGTTAATGATTTCGAGATTAACTCAGAGGAATACGACCAGCGAGAGACAAATTTTGCACTGGTCTCACCGGAGTCGAACAATGGTGAAGAGCTGATTTATTTGGGGGCTTATCAAAACATGGGCTTTTCCCTAGAGGAAAGTGTAAAAACCATTTCTGTTGACGTAAAAAATGTGACAGAAACTCAAACGAATACTGGAGGCGTATCTTTGGTATTAAGCGGTGGTCGAGAAATGATCTGGGACGTAACGTGGGATACCTCGGTCGCGCTTAACAGCATTGTGTTATTCGGCTTAGCTGGCAACCAGTCGTTGATCATTAATGGGACACCTATTGACTTAAGCGACATGAGTAGTTCGGTGTTAGGGCTTGATATCAAGCACTCAGAAACTAATATATGCGGTTATGCATTGCCTCAAGATACAACTGATTGCAGAACCGATAGGGTGTTAGGTATTAATCAGATCACCAATAATTTAGTAGGAATGCAGGTCTCAAGTAATAGCGCCAATATCGATTATCTTGCTAATGAAACCGGCCTAAAAGTCACCAGCTTTAATGGTGCTTATGAGGCTAATAGCTTTGTGGTGGGTATCGATACCACGGCCGTGCCCTTACCAGGCGCTTTTTTTCTGTTTTCTTCCACACTATATTTAGTCTTTGCGAGCAAAAAAGTTAAAAGTAATAGGGTACAATGTTAAAAATATTACTGATAACCTAACAGAATGAATGCTTTAAATAGTGCCTATGAACTTAATACAAAATAAAAGAAAACTAGCCAGTCTGCTCTTTTTTTATGCATCGACTATGGCTCTCTTACCGATTGCCGTTGTGCCGACCGCGTTAGCACAGCCATCGCTACCGACGCTCCTTGAGCCAGAGCGAGAATTACCGTTACTGCCAGCGGTTGTTGCTGACGATATCGTCTCAGTACCTGCAATTGGTGTGAAGCCGCTAGAGGATGACAACGGGCCATCCATTACTATAAAGCAGTTTTTGATTAGCTATGATCAGCCCACAGCATTGAACGAACTACAATTAGCCGGTGCCCAACAGTTGACGGCTGATTTTTTGGCCGGTTATCAACAGCGGGTTAATCTTACTCAGCTTGATGAGTTAGTCTTTTCTTTGACCCAATATTTACGTGACAGTGGTTTTATGTTGGCACAAGCGCTGCTTCCAGCACAAGAAATCGAACGCGGTGAAGTCTCATTGCAGGTATTAATCGGCACACTGGGTGACGTGGTGGTAGAAAATAATCTGCACTATCGCTCAGAGGTGTTAAGTGAACCTTTTCAATCAGCTATTGGTGAGCCGGTAAAAGTATCTAATATAGAAAGTCAGATTTTACGGTTAAATGATTTGCCTGGCCTAGTCGCCACGGCTGTTTTTAAGGCAGGCGATAATCTAGGCGAAACTCGAATGGCGGTTAAGGTGCTTGAAGAAGACAAGCTTGAATACTTATTGAAGGCAGATAATTACGGTGCGGATGTCTCGGGCGTTGCCCGTTTACTGCTCTCTATGACCGCCAATAATCTCTCAGGTCATCGTGATAAATTATCGGTCGATGCCTTGAAAACCTTTGATTCAGGTGACATGCGCAACGCTCGAATTAATTATGAGGTGACGGAGCCATCTTTATTGCATACTTTTGGTCTGGGTTTTTCAAAGACCCGCTATGACTTAAAAGGGTCTTTAGCTGAACAAAAAATCGAAGGTGATACTGAGATTGGCCAAATGTATGTGCGTTCACAGTGGTTGAAAAGTCGTGATTTTAGTCTGTCGACGCAGTTGGGTTTAGCGCTTAAGCGATCGAATATTCTTATTTTTGCCGACAGTGATCAAGGCGTTGACCGTCTTGCCGTTGTTGAAGCAGCGTGGTTGGCAGAGGGTGTCGATAATCGTTTCAGAGGCATTTATCGCGCGACCTTGAGTGTCTCGCAGGGCTTAAATAATAGCTTTGGCTCGATGAATAGCCAAGGGAACAATAACAGCCTCACCGCTATTAACAACTCAAACACTTTGAGTGGTGAATTTACTAAATACAATGCTAGCTATACGCGCCTTCAAACGTTAAGCCGTAATCATTCATTGTTTCTTCATCTGCACGGACAACATACCGAGGATTCGCTGTCGACGCTTGAGCAATTCAGTCTAGGTGGCCCAAATTCTGTGCGTGCCTACTCGGTTGCTGAATACGCGCGTGACACTGGTGTTTTGGCTTCTCTTGCATGGCAGACCAATGGCGGATCGTTATTAGATTCCATCGCTTACGGTGATTACACTTGGAATGAAATTGTTCAGCTGTCGGTCTTTGCCGATTATGCCATGGGTAAGCCAGGGCAAAAGCCCGTCGGTGATGACCAAAAAGAAGAGCTTTCAGGCTGGGGTGTTGAGGCGAGTTTCACTTTTCCAGAACCTGAAATTTTTGCTTCCATCTCACTCGCCAAACCTTTTAACGGCTCTGAGTCACTGTCTGGCGACGATGGCCAGTATTGGCTTAGTCTGGGAGTGATCTTTTAAGGACCGTTTTAAGCCTCGTTCACGTTATATTTTTTTAAAAAGTAAAACTTCCTAAAAAAGTGCAAAAAGCTCGTATTAGCCCCCATTTTTGTATATAATTTAACCAGTAGTGAGTTTTTTATTGGTCACTGCCCTTAACCATTGTACTTGACTGAAAAAGGTCATCATGATGAATGGAGTGCTTACCATGTGTTTTCCCCGTTTTTATTGTAAGCGGTTAATCGCCTTCGCCGCCTCCATCATGATGCCTGCTTCACTTTTGGCTTTGCCAAGCACAGCTGACTTCAGTCATATTGGCGGTATTGCTGACAGTGCTAATTACACGATTAACAATGCAAACGAGTCAACCTTGAACCTGACGGCCGATCGCCAAGTGGTGCATTTTAGTGGCGGTGGGTTTAATCTATCCGCAAGCGAAGTCTTTAATGCCTCGTACACTGGCAGTAATGTATCTCAAGCACCCTCTGTGCTCATTAAAGATGTGAGCGAGAATCCCAGTGCGATATTCGGCAAGCTGAATGGGAATATGCAGGTGTTTTTAATTAACCAAAATGGCGTATTGTTTGGCAACGGGAGCAGCGTTGATTTACCTGGTTTAGTGGTCAGCTCCTTGGACTTGAGTGCGCCTGATTTTGAGGCAGGCAATTTTAATTTCATTCATAACGGTCTCAGTAGCGGGATCACGATTGAAGGTTTAACCTCAGTCAATGACGTGAGTTTTATTTCTGATACCGTTACGATCGATGGTGAAGTGAATGTGACTAATGGCGGCTTTCATGCAGTGGCCGGTGAAAATGTCGTTGTCACCTATGACAGCAATAATTTGATTCAATTTGATATTACCGAAGCCATTGATGCCAATGACCCCGATGGAGTGATTCATGTCACAGCTAATGGACAGATTATTGCACAAGATGTCAACTTACGTGCTCGTGTATTAGATCCTTACAGCCTTGCTATTAATAACCAAGGCCTAATTCGTGCCACAGGACTTGACACATCGTCTACTCCGGGGGTGATTCGTTTAATCGGCCAAGGCGGAACAGTGCTGAGTAAAGGGGAGATAGATGCAGGTGACGGTGAGATTGAGATTATGGCAGGAACCATCAATTTAGCGAGTCAACTTATTGCTGGAACCAGCAATTTTACCATTGGTTTCGGGACGAATTTTGGTCTTCTAGACGTGTTTGAAATTAATAAGCTTCAAACTCAGTCGTTAAATATTAATGGTTTAGGCCAAGTGAATATGGTTTTAGGTTTAGCTAATATTGAAGTCAATGGCTTAAATGAAGGTACCGCGGGTCTTGAAGGGGTTGGTGTCAGTGCTGATAACTGGACAGAAAATGCAGTTACTTTTTCGAATGTCCACCACTTTACCCTTACGGGTGAAGTCAGTAACAGCGTCAATGTAACGGCTGATGGACAACTTTTCACGCAGTTTAATGGCGTTGATGTAGGGCATATTATCAGTGGCGGTAACGATGACATCTTCACTGTTGATGGCGATATAGTCTTCCTCGATGGTGGTCATGGCGATGATGTGTTGAATGGTGTGTTCAATCCTA